>CATYZV010000287.1 GCA_958415865.1 uncultured Selenomonadaceae bacterium | reverse complement strand
TTTTTTCACCAGTGCATAATCAATGTCCAATCCATTTATTTTTCATTATAAGTGTTCTCGCCTTAACCATGGTATTTTTGCAATGAGTTATAGAACTGGCATAACAAAAAGGCTCAATGAAACTGCTTTAATAGGCAGTTCATTGAGCCTTTTGTCATATTGTAATTGAATTGGAAGGGAATACTTGGGGAATGGGAAAGTTTATTTGATCAAAGCAGCGATTTCATTGACGTTCTTCTTGCCGAAGTAAACGTCTTTATCATTGATGATCATGCAGGGAACGCTCATGATCTTGTACTGCTTCTTGATTTCGGGGAAGTGCTGCAAATCGTACATTTCAGCCGTGATATGGTCAGAACCTGCGGCAAGACGCTGTGAACCCATTACGACTTCGGGACACATCGTGCAGGAGAGAGAAACCATTACCTTGATATTTACAGGCTTGACGAGATTTTCCAAAACTGACTGCACTTCACTGTCAATAGCCTGACCGGGGCCTGCTGCATTGTAGAGTGCGATTATGAAGGAATTGAATTCATGACCGCCCGGCACTGCATGGAAGAAAATACCTGTAGGGCTGTGGTCTGCCTTGAGAATTTCCAGACCCGGTACTTTATCACCTGCCGGAGCTTCTTCACAGGCAACTTTGTCGGTCAAGCCGTCGAGCTCGCCGATGAAGTTCTTCATTTCAGCTGAAAAATCGCTGTCATCAAGCCATGCTTTGACGATTACAGGATGCTGGAATTTTTCAAATACAGGTTCGAGCTTAGCTCTTATTTCTGCAGAAATGAAGCTGGTGTTGTCTTCACCTTCGGATTCCTGTGCCGAAATAGCCGATTTGCGCTGATGCAGGCGTTTTTCATCGACTTCCGGACGGGAGAATTCAGCCAGTCCCAATTTGTCGTGCATTGCTGAGATATGCTTTTCCGAAGACGTAGCTGCAATCGCACCGTCAGCTACTGCCGTAACGACCTGGCGTAGATTCTTGACGCAGAGGTCTCCTGCCGCATACACGCCGTCGATATTCGTCTTCTGGTTGGCATCAGTCAGTACATAGCCCTGTTCATTCAGTGCTACTTTGTCGGCAAACAGTCCGGTATTGGGCACGTAGCCTGCAAAGACGAATATGCCGAAGCTTTCGCCGTCTTTTGCATCGTAACGCCACGTTTCGCCTGTCTTGTTGTTCTTGAATTCAGCATAGCTGAGCATCTGTTCACCGCCGGCTTTGACGATTTCTGTATTGAACTTGACCGTTATCTTAGGATAGCGTTTCACTTCATCAGCTACAGTCTTCGCACAAGTGAAATCATCGCCGCGCACGAGCATTGTTACACTCTTGGCGTATTTAGTCAGGAAAATGCCTTCTTCAACAGCAGCAAAGCCGCCGCCGATGACGAATACATCCATTCCCGTGAAAAATTCGCCGTCGCAGGTAGCACAGTAAGCTACGCCGCGTCCCTGAAATTCCTTTTCGCCGAAGAAGCCGATTTTGCGCGGATTAGCACCCGTTGCCAAAATGACAGCCAGAGATTTATATTCGCCTTTCGTCGTGTGAATGACCTTCACATCGCCGTCGAGTTCCAATGACATTACTTCAGCCGTGGCAAATTCTGCACCGAATGCCTTCGCCTGTTCGTACATTTCGCCGGTCAATTCCGTACCGCTGGTGCTGGCAACACCGGGATAGTTGACCACATCAGCCGTAATCGTGATCTGACCGCCTACTTTTTCCTTTTCCAGCACGAGGACCCTGTATTTCGCCCTCGCTAAATAAATCGCAGCGGAAAGCCCCGCAGGGCCTCCGCCGACGATTATAGCATCATACATATTTTTTTCTGTCTGCATTGTATTATCCTCAATCGTCTGACTGGTCGAATATCAGTTAAATCAAAGTGCGCCGACGAGGTCAAAGCTCGGTTTCAAAGTCTTAGCACCGGGCTGCCATTTAGCAGGGCATACTTCATCGCCGTGTTCAGCGACAAACTGAGATGCTTCTACTTTGCGGAGCAGTTCATCAGCATTTCTGCCTACATTGCCTGCGTTTACTTCATAAGCAACGATTTTGCCTTCGGGATTTACAACGAAAGTGCCGCGTTCTGCAAGACCTGCATCTTCGATATAAACATCGAAATCACGGGCAAGAGCAGCAGTCGGGTCAGCGAGCATCGGGTAAGTTACCTTGCCGATAGCTTTGGAAGAATCATGCCATGCTTTGTGAACGAAATGAGTATCGCAGGATACACTGTAAACTTCGCAGCCGATTTCCTGGAATTTTGCATATTTATTAGCTAAGTCTTCAAGTTCAGTCGGGCATACAAATGTGAAATCTGCCGGATAGAAGAAGAATACAGCCCATTTGCCGAGTACGTCTTTCTTCGTTACTTCTTTAAATTCACCATTCTGGTAAGCCTGAACTTTAAAATCTGCAATTTCTTTGTTGATTAATGACATAATAATTATCCCTCCGTAAGTTTAAATCGAATATAATTTTTAATTAATAATCG
>CATYZV010000286.1 GCA_958415865.1 uncultured Selenomonadaceae bacterium | reverse complement strand
CTTATATATAATGAAGTAATTGACTTTTATTTTTATCGGGTATAAGATGAAAATGTTTACTATTAAATTAATATTTGACCGTTGGCAACAATGAACTGCATTATGCTGAAAGCTCACACGGCATGATGCTTTGGGGAGGCTTATTTTATCATGTTGGATGCGTTTAGAGAAAAGGCGGAAGCCGTAGTAGAAGAAAAAGCTATGGTGCATTTTTTGCAGAGATTCGATGCACATCCTTTCCGCATAAAATTTAAAGATGATGAATTTTTAGTAGGTGAAGGTGAACCGCTGTTCACTATAGATATAAAAAAGCCTGTTCCCGTAAAAGAACTGCTCAAGAGCACTTCTATCGCGCTCGGTGAAGCATATATGGACGGAAATATCACAGTCGAAGGCGATCTGTACAAAGCACTCATCTGCTTTTTGAGCCAGGAAGACAAATTCTCCAGTGATGCAGGAGCACTCAGCAAGATACTCCATCCGTCGCTGTCGAAGAAGACGCAGGCTAAGGAAGTACAGAGCCATTACGATATCGGCAATGATTTCTACAAGCTCTGGCTGGATAAGACGATGAGCTACTCCTGTGCTTATTTCAAGCACGACGATGACACACTGTATCAGGCTCAGGTCAACAAAGTAGACTATATTTTGCAAAAGCTCTACTTAAAAGAAGGCATGACGCTTCTCGATATCGGCTGCGGCTGGGGCTTTCTGCTGATTGAAGCAGCAAAGAAATACAAGATCAAGGGTATGGGCATTACACTCAGCCATGAACAGTATGAAGAATTTCAAAGACGCATTGAAGCTGAAGGACTTCAAGATCAGCTCACTGTCAAGCTCATGGATTACCGCGATCTGCCCAAGAGCGGCAGGGTGTTTGACCGCGTTGTCAGCGTCGGAATGCTAGAACACGTCGGCCGCGAAAATTATCAGCTGTTCTGCGACTGCGTAAAAGCCGTGCTCAATGACGGCGGACTTTGCTTATTGCACTTCATCAGCCAGATGAAAGAAGTCATGGGCACCGGCTGGATTCAGAAATACATCTTCCCGGGCGGAGTGATACCGAGTCTGCGCGAAATGGTTTCTGCCATGGCAAATTCCGATCTGCACATCATCGACGTGGAAAATCTGCGCCGCCATTACAACAAGACCCTGCTCTGCTGGGATAAGAATTACAGAGCACAGCGCGCTGATATCGAAAAGATGTTCGACAAGCGTTTCATCCGCATGTGGGATCTCTACCTCGCTGGCTGCGCTGCATCGTTCTGGACGGGCAATATCGGACTGCATCAGATATTGGCTACAAAGGGAGTCAATAACGATCTGCCGATGACCCGCTGGTATTGATTCGTTCGTTAATTGAGTATAAAGGACACTGCCCGAAATTGGCCGGTGTCCTTTTTTTATATCATAAGTAAACTTATCTTTAATAGATGTTGACAATTTTATTCTATAATGGTTTAATATGAAATAGAATTAATCGTCAACGATACAATAGATAAGGTGGACAAAAAATGAGTTATGTGGAAGAGCTGAAAAATAAAATTCTCGATGGTTATCTGATTAACAAGGATGAGGCATTGAAATTAGTCGATGAAGATCTGGATGAGCTGACGAAGGCGGCAGATGAGCTGCGCCGCCATTTCTGCGGTGATGCGTTCGATATGTGCACTATCATTAGCGGCAAGAACGGCAAATGCAGCGAAAACTGCAAGTACTGCGCTCAGTCGGCGCACTACCATACGGGTGCTGACGTATATCCGCTGATGCCGACGAAGCCGATACTGGAACAGGCAAAGTACAACGACAGCAAAGGCGTATCGCGCTACGGTGTCGTTACCTCCGGCAAGCGTCTCAGCGATGCTGAAGTAGATCAGCTCTGCGAAACGCTCAAGACGGTGCGCCATGAATGTGGCATTAATCTCTGCGCGTCTTTAGGTCTCATCAGCGAAGAAAATTTCCGCAAGCTGCGTGCCGTAGGTGTTACGAGCATCCACAACAACCTGGAAACCTCGCGCAATTTCTTCCCCAAAGTCTGCACGACCCATTCTTGGGATGAAAAAGTGGAAACGATCAAGGCAGCAAAACGCGCCGGTCTCTCCGTTTGCAGCGGCGGTATCATGGGCGTAGGCGAAACGATGGAAGACCGCATCGACATGGCACTTTCCCTGCGCGAGCTGGAAATAAAATCCGTGCCCGTCAACTTTCTCTGCGCCATAAAAGGAACGCCGCTCGCCGATAATCCCCGCGTTACCGATGAAGAGGCACTGCGCATAATCGCTATCTACCGCTTCATACTGCCCGATGCGTTCATCCGCCTTGCCGGCGGCAGAATCCTCCTTAAAGACAGCGGCAGACGCTGCTTTGAATCAGGTGCAAATGCCACGATCACGGGCGATCTGCTGACGACAACCGGCACGACGATAGATAAAGATATGCAGACGATGAAAGAACTGGGCTATACCGTCTGCCGCTGAGCAATAAAAAAATAGACTCCTCAAGAAGATATGCAGAAATCACTGTGTATCTTCTTTTTTTATGTTTATAAG
>CATYZV010000285.1 GCA_958415865.1 uncultured Selenomonadaceae bacterium | reverse complement strand
TTCATATAGAGGGACTCATCTGATGTTTGCTCGCATCAGCCCTCTCCTAATAGAATGGTTAAGTAAAGAAGGGGCTGTCTGCTATCAGAACAGCTTCTTTTTTACTTCTATAGAAGGTTAATCTTTATGCAGAAGTACGACAGCCAAAAGCAGTCCGCCTGCAACTGTCATCGAGATTACATCTGTCAGCATGACATTCATAATCGAATTGAGAATCAAATCGAACATGGCCATCACCTCCTCTTGCTCAAGGAGGGAGGCTGTTACACATCAGAATCATCGTCCCTCAATAATTTTATCATATTTCTATGATAAAGCAACCCCTAAGCAGATTTTACAATCGCCTGCTTAGGGGTTATTTTTGTTTAATCTACTTTTTTATAAACTTCTTCATCAAGCGAGCCGAGCTGCTTGTCAATCATCAGCGCATTCGTTACCGAACCTGATACATTGACGAGCGTGCGCATCATATCGATGAGCGGGTCGATGGCGAGAATCGGTCCGATGAGGCTGAAGGACGATGCCATGCCCATACCTGACAGGCTGACGGATGCCGCCATGGTAGCCGTGCCGGGGATGCCTGCAATGCCGAGCGAGCCGATGGTAACGACGATAACAGCCATGATGATAAGCGCGAAATCAACGGGCGTGCCCGTCAAATGGCAGATGTAGATTATAAGCATAGCAGGAAATGCACCGGCGCAGCCCTGCATACCTGCCGTCGTGCCGAAGCCAGCTACAAAAGTCGCCGTCGCTTGGCTCACACCGAGCCTTTTTTGCAGTGTTTCAATCGTAACCGGCAGGCAGCCGACACTGGAGCGCGAAGTGAAGGCAAGAATCAGCAGAGAAACGGATTTTTTCAGATATAAAAGGGGATTTAAGCCATGCAGCGACAATGCCCCCATCTGGATGACGAACTGGACTATTAGAGCAAGATACAGCGCGATTATGAAAATGCCCACTTCGAGAATGCTCGACAGACCGCGCTGAGCGATAGTATTGGCAATCAGAGCTACTACAGCCCACGGCATATAATCGAGGATCAAGAGAGCCATATTCATAAGCGTCTTGTGCAGCCCGTCGACGAGCTTGTGCATGAATGCTTCCAGATCGGGCATATCGTCCTTAATCCACCAGATAGCGCGTCCGACAAAAGCACCGAAGATCACCATGCCGATGATATTATTCTTGACCATAGCAGAAACGAGATCGCCCGGAATCAGTGCACGCAGAGTCGAAGCAATGCTGACCACTTCCTTAGGCTTGACATCGCCTGCGGCCAGAGCCGCACCGCCGCCCACGTTAAACAGCAGGCCGAACGCTATGCCGACCACAGCAGAGATAGCCGCCATCACCATCGTTACAATAAAAGTCCGCTTGACGAGCCTGCCCATGCCGCCCGACTTCATATTGACGATGACATGAGCAATGGACACGATCACGAGCGGCACAACTATCATCTTGATCAAATCGATATATCCGTTGCCGAACAGCTGAAACCAATTCGTCGTTTCCTTGATGAACACAACCTCATTCGGCTTATCAGGAAAACCCGCCACTACCTGCATAGCAAGGCCAAGCCCCGCGCCCAGCAGCATACCCACGAACACGACGAGCGAAAAACCCATATTGCGACGGCGGTACAGATAATGAATCATCCAAAACAGCACAGCTAAAACAGCCAAAAATATAACAGTGCGATAGTCGCTTATCATCAAAAATGACTGCAAAAATGTATCTATCATAGAATCACTCCTAATCCCTAGTTTTTAGATATGATTAACTATGATACCATAAAATTTTCTTTATAGCAATCACCAGGCAGCAAAAAAGCATCCGCCCCGCTGCACAATCACCAAATCGGCAGAACAGATGCCCGCTTTCAATTTAACCTATTCAAGCTTTTCCATCAGACCAATAAGCCTATCAGCATGATCTACCGCCTTCGCCTTCATCTGCGCCACCAGAGATTTATCACTGCGCATCTGATACGACACACCGCCCGTGCATACATAACCGCAGTACTCCATGCCCGTCATCGCACACGTCGCCTTCACGCAGGGCAGAAAATCGTCCAATTCAAAACCCATAGCACCATCCCTATGATATAATTCCGCCGGCGCCCCCATTGTAAACGACAGCACCAGCTTCTTGCCCTTCAGCTTATCGCCCATCGTCCCATGCGAAAAACCATGCGTGAAACTTTCCTCCATCCACCGTTCCAATATAGACGGAAACGAAAACCAAAACATAGGGTACTGCAAGACAATGATATCCGCCTTCACCAGCTTTTCCTGTTCCGCCGCCACGTCGATATTGGAGTCAGGATACAGGCTGTCCAGCTCATCGATTTCAATATTAGGGACTTTTCTTGCCAATTCAGCCAGAATGGTTTTGTTAGCTACAGAATGTTTTAAATCCGTATGACCTGATACGACTAATATGTTTGCCATGATATAACTCCTTTGTTATTACAATTCCTTGATCATTTAAGATAGGGCACAATTACATCATAAAATTTCTTGCTCCATTCAGCATGAAATTTTGCCATCTTAGGCCAGTCAGCTTCATTTTTTATGCTTACAT
>CATYZV010000284.1 GCA_958415865.1 uncultured Selenomonadaceae bacterium | reverse complement strand
GCGGGCAAAAAAGAAATGAACGGTTTTACATAATTTTATTAGAAAAGAGGTAAGTAATTATGAAAATAGCATTTGATGTCGATGTCTTAGCAAAACAGATGGACATTAATCGCATGGTGCATCAGGTAGCAGACTGGGGCTATAAGTACATTGAACAGTCGCCTCATCCTCGCATCAATCCGTTTTATAAGCATCCGTTATTCTCAAAAGAATGTGAAGCGGAATACAGAAAAGCATTAAAGGAAACGGGCGTGGAAATCTCCTCGTTCATCGTTGTATACCGCTGGTCGGGTCCGACGGAGGAACAGCGTCGGTTTGCTGTGGCTAACTGGAAGCGCATAATTGAAATCGCTGTGGATATGGGCGTGCCTGTCATCAACACGGAACTGTCCGGCGATCCCAATCAGCAGGAAATCTGCAACGGTATGTGGTTCAAATCCATGGAAGAACTATTGCCCATCATCGAACGCGAAGGACTGCGCGTGGAAATCCAGTCGCATCCTTACGATTTCTGCGAATTAAACAATGAAACGTGCGATCTCGTGAAGTCGTTCCGTTCTAAGAACCTCGGCTACGTCTACTCCTCACCGCACGGCTTCTTCTACGATCAAGGCAAAGGCGATGTGCGCTCTATGCTGCGCTATGCCGGAGATGAACTGACACACGTGCTGTTTGCCGATACTTTCAACCAGACGCTCGACTGCCGTTACATTGCTAATCCGCCGTGGCTCAACGCCAAAGGCAAATCCGACGTAACGATTCATCAGCACCTCGCCATGGGCGAAGGCGACGTGGATTTCGACGGCATCTTTGAAACGCTGCGCGAAATGGACTTTGCCAACAAGCAGCTCAAAGCAGATGCCCCGAAAGTCGGCGGCGACAATATCGCCTGCGTATCCATGTTCGGTTTCCCTGAAAAAATGGCAAAGCAGGCTCCCGAAGCTCGCGAACGCATTGAACGCGAACTGCTCGGAAAATAAATTGCCGATACCAAATAAAAATATATAATATCACCACACGGGCAACAGATTGACGCATATGTTCGCTGTTGCCTGTGAATTAAAGCTGAATTTTTGTAATTTTGAATTTATAACTATAATTAATAAGAGAGTGTGAATTAAATGTCTAGTGAACAAGTCCGGAGAAATTCCCAGAAGACTGTGATGATCATGGCAGTCATATCGACATTGGGATCGCTGCTGTTCGGCTACAATACGGGTGTGATAAACGGTGCACTGCCGTATATGTCGCGCCCGGATCAGCTGAACTTAACGCCGGTTTTAGAAGGCATGGTCGGCAGTGCTATATGCCTGGGCTGTGCCGTAGGTGCACTCGTCGGCGGCAGGATAGCGGATATGATCGGGCGCAAAAGAACGCTATTATACTTAGCGGTATTATTTTTCCTCACTACCTTGGGCTGTGCGCTTTCGCTCAATGCAGTGATGATGATAGCTTTCCGTTTTCTGCTGGGCATTGCGGTCGGCGGTGCCTCGGTTACGGTGCCGGCGTATCTGGCTGAAATCGCCACAGGCAATCTGCGCGGCAGCCTCGTCGTTATGATGGAGCTGGTAATCGTATCGGGTCAGCTTTTGGCGTACATCGTCAATGCTATAATCGCTATCTTATTCGGCGAAGACCCCGGCATTTGGCGTTACCTATTGGGCATAGCCAGCCTTCCTGCCATATTCTTCTTCATCGGTATGTTCTTCAATAAAGAATCGCCGCGCTGGCTTGCTGCTCATGGCAGAATATCAGAGGCACTGGAAGTGCTCAAGCTGACACATGAAAGCGAAGCTAAGGCAATCGCAGAGCTGAACGATATCAGGGATTTACTGCAAGAGCAGGCGAGCAATAAAGAACTGTCGTTCAAGGATTTTACGGAACCTTGGATGAAGCGCGTGCTGCTGCTAGGTGTCTGCCTTGCTATCATCATGCAGACGACCGGGGCGAATGCCATCATGTTTTACGGCTCGCAGATTCTGCTGGCGGCCGGCTTCAGCACAGAAGCGGCATTGATCGGCAACATCGGCAACGGCATCATCTCCGTAGTCGGCACGATATGCGGCTTTTACCTGGTGCGCCGCCTGACGCGCCGCGGTATGCTCGGCATAGGGCTTGCCGGCACGTGCTGCTCCAACTTGGCAATCGGCATCGCTGCCATTTCCTTAGACGGTTCATTTGCCCTTCCGTACATCGTATTGAGCCTGACTGTCATCTTTTTAGCATTCATGCAGACTTTCGTAGCTCCTGTAATCTGGGTCGTCATATCCGAGATATTCCCTCTGCGGATGCGCGGCACGGGCATGGGCTTTGCAATATTTTTTGTATGGATGACGGTTTATGCCGTAACTTTTACTTTCCCTATATTGATAAGCTTGGTCGGATTGGGCTGCAGCTTTTTCATCTTTGCCGGTTTGGGAGTGCTCGGACTGCTGTTCGTCAAGCATTATATGCCGGAGACGAAGGGCTTGTCGATGGAAGATATTGAACGGAAGTTCCGCATGGAATATAAATGAAATACACATTGCAAGAATTTATAAGTTTGTACATTAAATCGTTGAAATAAAGGGTTTTTAAAGCAAGATTGAAC
>CATYZV010000283.1 GCA_958415865.1 uncultured Selenomonadaceae bacterium | reverse complement strand
ATATTTATCTTACTTGTTATTTAGCTGTTTCTCACTTGCTATGATTGTATTATAAAATGAATAGCCATAAATGTACACGCTCTGTCTTGCTTTAAAATTCATCGTTATTGCTTTTCATTTTAAATTCTATAAAAGCCTATTGCAAAGGAGATTTTTTCCATGAAAAGCGTTGATCCCGGCATATCTGCCAAATCCATCTACTTCAGCTTCACACCGTCCGAGCTTGCCAAACAGCTCTATTTCTATCCCACTTGGTGCGGCCACTACTACTGCAACGACAATTACTTCATGAAGCGCAAGACGTATCCTGCCCTGCTCGTCGCCTTCATCCGAGAAGGACAGTTCCACGTCGAATACCGCGGGCAGAGCTTTAACGCGCAAAAAGGCGAAGTCATTCTACTCGACTGCAACGAGCCGCATTACTACCATGCCCATAACGGGCTGGAATTTCTCTATATGCACTTTGACGGCTCCAATTCGCACGATATCTGCCGCCATATATTAGAAATGAACGGCGGCGCACTGCTGCAGCAGTCCAACAATGTATTAATCGGGCGCGAACTCTACAACATGGTCGAATTTTACGCCCACGACGGCATCGAGTCGATGGTCAGCCAATCTTCGCGCATCTACCGCATTTTTGAATATATGCTGACACCTAAAGTGCAGATCAAAAGCGAAAGCCCTATAGACCGCGCCATTCACTACATCAAGAACAACGTCGGCAAGAACATCGACTTGGATACGCTCGCCGGCATTGCCAATATGAGCCCGTACTACTTTGCCCATACATTTAAAAAACAGACCGGCTTTTCACCGATTGAATACGTCATCAACTCACGGCTCGACCGCGGCAAGATCATGCTAGCCAACACGACGCAGTCAGTCGAGGAAATAGCCTTTACGCTCGGCTATGCCTCCAGCAACAGCTTCATAAACATCTTCGTAAAACGCCTAGGCATGTCGCCGCGCCAATACCGAAAAATGCACCGCGCAATCCAGGAATAGCTTTTCAAAACGCCAAAAAGCCTCTTATCAGCGATATCATTTCACTGATAAAAGGCTTTTTCTAATCTATTAATTTTTGGCAGCCATTGTGCCTACAGAATTCATTTCCTTGCGGTTGTAATGGCGGAATCCGGCTTCGATCTGTTCCAAGGTCTTGCCTTTCGTTTCCGGCACGAACAAGCGCGTGAATATTAATGCCAAGATGCCGATTACGACGAAGATGCAGAACGTAACGCCGAGGCCGAACGAGCTCAACAGCACGGGGAACACTAGACCGACGATGAAGTTCACGAGCCAGACAAACAGCACGCAAAGCCCCATGCCCAGACCTCTAAAACGCAGCGGTATGATCTCCGACAGCGACAGCCAGAGGATAGGCCCGATACAGCCCTGCATGGAGAATAAGAACAGTACCATCAGAGCTAAGACCACGAACGGGAATATTTCTGTTCCGCCGATCGCAACCGAGCTGACCGAGATGGCAAGCAAGGACAGCGTAGTGCCGCAAAAACCGGTTGTCAGCATTGTGCGCCGTCTTATCTTGCCCAATAGATATATACCAGTGGATGTGCCGATTACAGAAGCAAGGCCGTTGAGCGTATTGGCGATGATAGCCGCCTGCATGGAAAAGCCGGATTCCTTGAGCACCTGCGAACCGTAGTACATTATGGAGTTCACACCGGTCAGCTGCGTAAAGCAGGCAATGCCGATGCCGATGAAGATTATGCGGCGCACCCAAGGAGTATTCAGCTCTTTAAAGGTAACAGGCTTTTGGCTGCTCTGCTGAGCAATCGTATCCTGAATATCGTTTAGCTCAGCAATCGCATGAGCATTCGTATGGCGGATGCGCTTTAAAACACCCAGTGCATCAGAGACTCTGCCCTTGGAGACGAGCCAGCGCGGACTTTCCGGCAGGCGCATCATGCCGAAGAACAGCACGACAGCCGGTACAGCGCAGATAGCGAGCATATAACGCCATACGTGCGGATCGCCCGCCAGTGCCACCGCGATGATGGCATTGAATACGAAAGCTAAAAACTGTCCCGTAACGATCATCAGCTCATTCTGCGTAACCATGCGGCCGCGCTTATCCGACGGAGCTACCTCAGCCAGATATGCAGGTACCGTAACCGATGCACCGCCCACGGCAAGCCCCAGCGCAAAGCGCGTTACAAGCATGACTTCAAAGCTCGGTGCCAGCGAACAGCCCAGTGCCGCAAAGAAGAATATCACTGACAGAATAACTATATTGTGGCGGCGGCCGTACATATCCGACAGCTTGCCGCCCACCAGCGAGCCAAAGCAGCAGCCCAGCAACAGAATACTGACGACCATGCCTTCATGCAGCGGTGTCAGATTCAGCTGATCCGGCTGTGCCATATAAGGCAGTGCCCCGTTTACCACACCGGTATCATAACCGAACAGCAGACCGCCGAACGTCGAGATGATCATGATCTGCCGCAGATAAGACTTAGCTTGTTCAACTTGTGATGCCATATAAAATTCTCTCCTAACCCTCAAAAAAATAAATAAAATATCCAGAGCAGCTGCGCTATGTACATCATCAAAATTATCAAGAATAGTAATTTTGAGATATTTCAG
>CATYZV010000282.1 GCA_958415865.1 uncultured Selenomonadaceae bacterium | reverse complement strand
TAATATAATAGGAGGTAATATATGTGAAAATAGTGGATAGAGGCGTGCTGAAGCCTTCGTTTATGGACTTCACCATTCCGTCGGCTTTTGCCAAGAATGCTCTGTACTACGTGCCGCAGTACGGTCATTTTTACTGCAATGAGAATTACAGGATATCGCGCGATTATCTTGATTTGTATCTTCTGATATACGTCTGCAAAGGCACGCTGAGTGTTGAAATCGGAGGCAAGGAGTACGAGGTAGCGGAAAATCAGGTAATACTGCTGGACTGCCATGAAGCACATAAATACTGGTGCAGAAAGTCAGTCGATTTCATGTGGTTTCACTTCAACGGCAATAGCAGTAAGGGCTACACGCAGTATTTGACGGAACAAAAGGGCATATACTTCAGTGGGCCTGTAGCTGCCGGGCTGAAGGGGATTTTTGAAAAAGTGCTGCTGGCAGCGCAGGCTATCATGGTCAATGAGCATTATCTGTCGCAGCATATATCGCAGATTTTCACCGTGCTCGCTTCACCGCCGACGACAAAGATGCTGCTGAATCACCCGTTTATTCCGGCGATAGAATACATTGCCTCGCATTACAGTGAAGAAGTCGATTTGTACACGCTCTGTGATGTCTGCAATCTTAGCATATCGCACTTCATCCGCGGCTTTAAAGCGCATACGGGCTGCACGCCTCATGAATATCTATTGGCCTACCGCCTGCGCCAGTCCAAGCAGCTGCTCGTGTCTTCGGCATTTACTATTGAAGAAATAGCAGAGAAATGCGGTTTTAACAGTGCGTCGCATTACGCCAGAGCGTTCCGCAAATCGGAGAATATTTCACCAACTCAATTTAGAAAACTAGATTTCTGACGGCATAAAAAAAGACTAAGCGGTATCATAGCTTAGTCTTTTCTTCATTATAATATTACTTATCGGCGGGCACATTCTCCGTCTAATCCCAGCATGATAGACAGCCCGTGTTCCAGTGTCGGCAGGATGAAGCCGAGGCATTCTCGGACAGCCTTAGGACTGCCGGGCAGGTTTATGATCAGGCTCTGCCCGCAAATGCCTGATACAGCGCGGCTCAGCATAGCGCGCGGCGTTATTTTGAGGCTTTCAGCGCGTATGGCTTCCGATATGCCCGGTGTTTCGCGCTCGATGACATCACGCGTCGCCTCCGGCGTGTTGTCGCGCGGTGAAAAACCCGTGCCACCGGTCGTCAATATCAGATTTACTTTGCGCTGCGACAGCTCCAGCAGCTTTTGAGCGATAATCTTGCGCTCATCGGGCACGATGGTGATAGAATCGACAGTATAGCCGGCTTCAGTAAGCATCTGAGCAGCAGCAGGACCGCTCTTATCTTCGCGCAGATGCTGTGAGCCTTTATCGCTTGCCGTTATCACAGCGGCAGTGAATTGATAGTTCATGGATGCACCTCCGCAATCTCAATATCGTCATCTGCACGGACAATACCGCCTTGTACGACTTTGGCAAACACGCCCTCATGCGGCATTATGCACTCGCCTGTCTGCTGCTGAATATTACAGCCCAGATGGCACTTCTTGCCGATTTGAGTTATCTTCAATAATACATCACCGCTCTTTAGCAGCGTGCCGACAGGCAGATGTTTTAAATCGATGCCTTTTGTCAGCAGATTTTCACCGAAAGCACCGGGCTTTACAGCAATATGGTATTTATCTTCAAAATGCTGCACGGCATCAGCATCCAAAAGACTGATCTGGCGGTGCCATTTCCCGGCATGAGCATCGCCTTTAAGCCCGAAATCTTCTATTATAAAGCCGCATTCAATCGGCTTTTTTACAGTGCCTTTATGCTCGCTGATACATACAGCTAAAATTTTTCCCAAATGGAAATCTCCTTATAGATGTTATTTTCGGTCATAAACGCCGGATTTGCCGCCTTCTTTATGCACAAGGCGGATGTTGAAAATTTCCATGCCGCGGTCAAGGGCTTTGCACATATCGTAGATTGTAAGCAGTGCTGCTGATACAGCGTGCAGTGCTTCCATTTCTACGCCCGTTTTGCCCATGACTTTTACCGAAGCGGCAGCATGAATGGTGCGTTTTTCTTGATCGAGTGTGAAATCCACTGCAGCTTTAGTGATGAACAGCGGATGGCACAGCGGTATGATGTCGCTAGTCTTTTTTGCCGCCATGATGCCGGCGATTCTAGCCGTGCCCAGCACGTCGCCTTTTTTTGCCGTGCCGTTTTGCACTGCCTCGAATGCCGCCTGGTTTAGTCTTATCCAGCCTTCAGCAATGGCAAGACGCGAAGTTTCCACTTTGCCGCTGACCTCGACCATGATGGCTTCGCCTTTGTCGTTGAAATGGTTCAGTTTAAGATTCTTCATCTTACTTTAACTTCTTAACCGTATCGACCGTATCTTTGACTGTCTTTGCGGTGTCAGTAACATCTGACGTAGACTTTCTAAATTCTTTGATGCTATTGCCTAAAGCCTTGCTGATTTCCGGCAGCTTTTTAGGGCCGAAGATGACTAAGGCAATGACGAGAATCAAGATTAACTCAGGAATACCAAGACCGAACATATAAATCGCTCTCCTTAAATTTACGTGGAAATTATCTTACATGATAAATATATCAT
>CATYZV010000281.1 GCA_958415865.1 uncultured Selenomonadaceae bacterium | reverse complement strand
GACAAATATCCTTTTATATGGTATTTTATTCTATAGCCACTTTGTAAATATACACTCAGATTCTTAGATAAAAGGGGAAGCTTCTATGGACAATACTTTTTTAGCTCAATTCTTTGGAAAGTCCCAGATATACACGGATATTCCCAATCATTTATACAAAGATTATAATGTAAAAAAAGGCCTGCGCAACGAAGACGGCACAGGCGTGCTCGTCGGTTTGACGCGCGTAGCTGATGTAGTAGGCTACAAATACAATGAAGACGGCGTAAAGGAAGACTGCGACGGCGTACTGTATTTCCGCGGCATCGACATCAATGAAATCGTTAAAAACCGCAGTCATCTGCGCTATATATATGAAGAAGCCTGCTTCCTGCTTCTGTTTGGCTATCTGCCCAAGCAGGCGGAGCTTGACAATTTTGTAGCACTGCTGCAGCAGAATTACGAGCTTCCCGACGACTTCTTGGAAATGAACCTGCTTAGAATGCCCGGCAGAAATCTAATGAACAAGCTCCAGCACGCTATCTTGACGCTCTACAATTATGACCAGGACCCTGACAACACTGACGTATATCAGACACTATTAAAAGGCGTAAACCTCATGGCAAAGCTGCCGTCCATCGCCTGCTACGCTTATCAGTCTAAAATGCACTACTACGAGCACAAAAGCCTCGTAATCCACTATCCGCGCAAAGATTACTCCACCGCGGAAAACATCTTGTACATGCTGCGCCCGGACAGCAAATTTACCGAAAAAGAAGCTAATCTAATCGACATCATGCTTTTAATTCATGCCGATCACGGCGGCGGTAACAACTCCACCTTTACCAATGTCGTAATCTCCTCAACCGGCACAGATCTCTACTCTACTGTTTCCGGCTCCATCGGCTCACTCAAGGGACCCCGCCACGGCGGTGCCAATATCAAGGTAGCCAACATGATGGACGCTATCATCGCCGAAATCGGCTACACTCGCGATGATGCTAAGATCAAGGATATTGTACAGAAACTCTTAAACAAGCAGTTCTATAATAAATCAGGACTCATCTACGGCTTCGGCCATGCCGTTTACACTCTGTCTGACCCGCGTGCCGAAATCCTGCGCCATTACTGCGGCATCGTAGCACGTGAAAAAGGACGCGAAGAAGAATTTGAATTCTATCTGCGCTTTGAACGCATCGTCAAAGAAACCCTGATGGAAATGAAAGGCCTTACAACGTGCGCCAACGTCGACTTTTACAGCGGCTTTGCTTACGATATGCTCGGCATCCCGCGCGATATGTTCACACCTATGTTCGTCATCAGCCGCATGGTAGGCTGGCTGGCTCACAATATAGAAAACAAACTCTACGACGGCCGCATCATGCGCCCTGCGACAAAATACGTCGGCGAAATAAGCCCGTATGTACCCATGGAGGAAAGATAAAAAATGACAAAGACAATCACCGTATTCAAAGGCGACGGAATCGGTCCGGAAATCACCGATGCTGTGCTTAAAATCCTAAAAGCAGCAGGAGCAGACCTCGACTACGAAATCTACAACGTCGGTGCTGCCGAATATGAAAAAAACGGCAAGCTGATTCCCGATGCTGCTTTTGCTTCATTTGAAAAAAATAAAGTGCTCTTGAAATCTCCGATCACCACACCCGTTGGCAAAGGCTTCCGCTCGCTCAACGTAACACTGCGCAAGAAGTACAACCTCTATGCCAATATTCGCCCGGCAAAATCCAACAAAGCAGTAAAAACACCGTTTGACAATGTAGATCTCATCACCTTCCGCGAAAATACCGAAGGCCTTTACGTCGGCATAGAAGAACAGATCGACGAAAACACCGTTCACGCTATCAAAGTCATCACAAGAGGCGCAAGCGAACGCATCATCAAAGCCGCTTTTGAATACGCCAAAGCACACGGACGCAAAAAAGTAACCTGTGTGCATAAGGCAAATATCCTCAAGCTCAGCGACGGATTATTTCTCAAGATCTTCCACGAAATTGCACCGAATTATCCCGAAATACAGGCTGATGACAAGATAGTCGACAACACCTGCATGCAGCTCGTCATGAACCCGCAGCAGTTCGACATCATCGTAACACCCAACCTCTACGGCGACATCATATCCGACCTCACCAGCGGCCTCATCGGCGGTCTGGGTCTTCTGCCCTCCAGCAACCTCGGCAAAGATTACGCCATGTTTGAAGCAGTACACGGCAGCGCACCCGACATCGCCGGCAAGCACATCGCCAATCCCACGGCACTGCTCTGGTCCGCCTGCATGATGCTCGAATTCCTAGGACAGAACGACACTGCTGCCAAGATCAGAAAAGCAGTTGACGAAGTCCTCAACGAAGGCAAAGTCCTCACACCTGACCTGCACGGCACGGCCAAGACCGAAGAATACTGCGATGCCATCATCGCCAAACTTTAATAGCAAATTGCAATTTTTTTACGCTTGAACAATAAAAAGCCTGACTTATAAAAGCTGTACGGCATCTTATAAGTTAGGCTTTTTCTCTTTAAGGAATTTTAGTATGAAAAGAATCTCCAAATCTCCGATAAAAGTCTTTTTACTTACAATCTGTATATTTCTAACCTTAGAATTGCTTTTGTATCCCAATAAATTATC
>CATYZV010000280.1 GCA_958415865.1 uncultured Selenomonadaceae bacterium | reverse complement strand
GGAGCTGGTAATCTACAATTGCCTCGATGAATTCTTCCGGAGTGAAATCCGGCCAGTTTGTCTTGGTAAACCAAAATTCCGCATACGCTGCCTGCCAGAGCAGAAAATTGCTCAAGCGCATATCACCGCTCGTGCGTATCATCAGATCCACCGGTGGCAGCCCTGCTGTATATAGATTATCTTCGATCACTTTGGCATCGATCTCATCAGCTGTCAATGTATCGTTCTGCACACTGCCTGCTATTTTCTTAACCGCTGATATTAGCTCATCCTGCCCGCCGTAGTTCACCGCTACATTGAAGCGCACGCCCGTGTTGCTGCGCGTGCGTTCTTCAGCTGCGTGCAGCTCCTGCGGCAGTCTGCCTGGCAGTTCATCGACTCTGCCGATAAAGTGAATTCGAACGTTTTTAGCACACATTTCATCTATCTGTTCAGCCAAAAAGCTGGAGAACAGGCTCATCAAAAAATTTACTTCTGCTGCCGGCCTCTTCCAATTTTCCGTAGAAAAAGCATATACCGTCAGCACGATAGGGGTTTTAAAATCCACACAGGTGTCTACGATTCGTTTAAGCGTTTTGACACCGGTCTTATGGCCTACTGTCCTGAGCATTCCCTGCCCGGTAGCCCAGCGGCCGTTGCCGTCCATTATTATGCCTATATGCCTAGGCAGTCTGTTTAAATCCAGTTTTTTTAGCGATGATTCCGCTGATGTCCGATGTTTAGCAGCAAATATTTTTTTGAGCATCTATGGAAAACCTCCTAGGTATTACTTACCGTGTTGCCATTAAGTGAAATATACGAAATAAGCCCCTCCATGATAATGTTTACACAGAGGGGCCGCATTCGCGCATAAAACCGGACTTAAATCGGATTATGCTTCTTCAATTGCACCGGCAGGGCAGCCAGCCTGACATGCGCCGCATTCTACGCACATATCAGCGTCGATTTCATAATGGTTTTCACCTTCTGAAATAGCACCTACAGGGCAGGTTCCTGCGCAGGAACCGCAGGAAATACAATCGTCAGTAATTTTATAAGCCATTCCTCAAGCACCTCCTTTTGAGTTTTTTCGCATTTTGGCAGCTGCAGTCAGCTCCAAAACGCCGTTCTCAAGCTCTCTAGTCCTTATTATATACAACATATCAGGGTTTACTTTGAAATAACCCTTAATGGGAACGGTGTATTTAATGTTGAATTTGATGCCATGAGCGTTGAGCCGCTCTATAGCATCTATCGCGGGCAGACCCACGTATTCCATGCTCATCTTATACTTCCATGATTTCTTTTTCTTTGTCGGCTCTTGCCGCATCGATCAATTTGATGTATTTGTCGACTATCTTCTGGACATCTTCCTGAGCCTTCTTAGCTTCATCTTCCGTTACGGATTTTGCTTTTTCAAGCTTTTTGATAGCGTCGTTGGCATCGCGGCGGATGTTGCGCACGGAAACCTTGGATTCTTCAGCGCGTTTGTTGAGCGTTTTTACGAGTGCGCTGCGGCGTTCTTCCGTCAGCTGGGGAATGTTGAGGCGGATGATAGTGCCGTCGTTGTTCGGGCTCAGGCCGAGGTCGGATTTCGTAATAGCCTTTTCAATTTCGCGCAGCATGGGTTTTTCCCACGGCTGAATTACGATCATGCGCGGTTCCGGCACGGAGATGTTTGCCACCTGATTTACCGGTACGGGAGAACCGTAGTATTCAACCATGATCTTGTCGAGCAGTGCAGGAGTTGCGCGTCCGGCACGCAGCGAAGCAAATTCAGATTTTGCCGCAGCCAAGGTCTTTTTCATGCGTTCTTCATGCGATGTGATTACGTCTTTTATCATTATTCATTACCTCCAACAGTTGTACCGATATTTTCGCCCAGGGCAGCCTTGAGGATATTGGCATGGTCGTCGATGTTGAACACGACGAGCGGAATCTTGTTGTCCATGCAGAGGCTCGTAGCGGTGGAATCCATTACGGCAAGACCGCGCTTTAAGACTTCCAGGTATTCCAGGCTGTCGAATTTCTTCGCTTCCGGATTTTTATTCGGGTCTGAATCGTAAACGCCGTCGGTGTTCTTCTTGCCCATCAAGATGACTTCAGCTTCGATTTCAGCCGCTCTGAGTGCAGCCGTCGTATCGGTCGAGAAGTAAGGATTGCCCGTGCCTGCGCCGAAAATGACGACTCTGCCTTTTTCCAGATGGCGGATTGCCTTGCGGCGGATGTACGGTTCTGCTACCTGGCGCATTTCAATAGCCGACTGCACGCGGCTGTCAACGCCCATGTTTTCCAGAGCATCCTGCAGTGCCAAAGCGTTCATCACCGTAGCGAGCATGCCCATATAATCTGCCGTTGCACGGTCCATGCCCTTGTTGCTGCCGGCGAGGCCGCGCCAGATGTTGCCGCCGCCTACTACTACAGCGACTTCGATGTCGTATTCGCGTACTTTCTTTATCTGCTTAGCGATGGATTCCACCACTTCAGGGTTGATGCCGAAACGCTGTTCGCCGGCAAGGGATTCACCGCTCAGTTTAAAAACTATACGTTTGTATTTCAGCTCTGCCACAACTAAAACCTCCATAAATTTTTAATTTGATTTTTTTATCTAAGCCCAAACTCGTAGAATATCTTTACTTATTTTATCA
>CATYZV010000279.1 GCA_958415865.1 uncultured Selenomonadaceae bacterium | reverse complement strand
TTATATAAATTTAATTTATTTTGGAGGTAGTCTATGGTAGTATCTGCATCTAATAAACTAAAGATTTTTGCCGTACTGCTCTTGGCGGCTGTAATCGCAATCGGCGGCGGAATAGCCTACGTCAATTTCCATATGAAGACACCGGAATACGCATTGCAGGCTGTCCAAGATGCTGTTGCTGAACATGATATGGATACATTCAATAAGTATGTCGATACAGACAGCGTAGTATCAGGTGTCGTCAGCAATATGCTTGATGGTATAGTTGCAGCGCAGGACAACCTGCCTGACGAAGCAAAAGCGGCTATGAATAATTTTGCTACGATGTTTAAAGCACCGCTGACGGCAAGTCTTGACAGCGGGCTAAAGAATTTTGTGCAGACCGGTAGCTGGCAGTCGGGAGACCTGACGGAAGACAATCAGGGTGCGATGATTAACTCGGATATGATACTTGAACAGGCAGGGCTTACCAATCTGGAATTTGTGGGCATTGATTCTATTACCGTCAACGAAGACAGTAAATCTGCCCAAGCAGGCATTAAGGTTAAACAGACGGAAATCGATCAGGAATTTGTGTTTAATGTAACACTTGAGCAGCAGGCTGATGGTTATTGGAAAGTAGTCAGCGTTGATAACTTTGCTGATTATATCAAGCTTCTGGAAGACGGCAGGCATGAATATCTGAAAAAGTATTTAGAAGATACGTCTTTAATGCTTATGGATAAAGAAAAAACTCTCGCTGAAAGTGAAGCCAATTTCAACGCCTCACTAAACACAGGAGCTCTTGGCAGTGAATCCTCCAGAACAGCTTTAAAAGATACGATTGAAAATACTATTCTGCCTCAGCTTAAAGATATGCAGGCAGCATTGCAGCAGACAGAAGTGCCTAAAGCAGCTGAATCACTGCACAATCTGCGTCTCAAATCGTGTGAAAGCAGGATTTCTTATTATGAAAATTATGCTAAATGGCTTGATGATAAGGATATAAAATCACTGCGTGCAGCAACGGATGAGCTGAAGAAGGCAAAGACCATGGAGCATGAAGCAGATATCATGGCAAAACGCATTCAGGCGCAGGCAAATTAAATAAGTTAGATTAGAGCTGATGATTTTATTAGGCGGTGCAGATTTATGATATCTGCGCCGCTTTGTTTTTCTATCTTGTCTAATGTATAAAGATAACTTATAATTATTTTAGAGGTGATAAAATAGATGAAGAAACGGATTGAAGAAAAAGTACTATTGTATAATTTCAACGATACCGCTGCAATAGAAGCACTGCTGGCAGAGATGAAAATAAAGGTCATCATTCCGGGCGAGCAGGCACATAAGCAGAAAGTCGGCTACTTATTTGGCTTAAAAGGCTTTAAAGAGAATACACAAGCAGCAGAAAAATTTGATTTTCCGTATGAACTAATGATGTTTTATGACTTTGACAAAATTCGATTATCCAAGGTGCTTCAGGAAATGCGCAGCCGGGATATAAAAGTCCCTATCTGCAAATCTGTCGTTACACCGTTTAATCGTCTTTGGTCGCTGCGCCGCGTATGCGAAACGATGCGCAAGGAACATCTTGCTATGCAGGAAGCCAAGAAGAATGCTGAGTCTTAAAATGAATGATGAAGTATTTTGATATTATGCCGGGAGGTGATACATTTGAATGAAGCTAATAACGGGAATAAACCTAAATACGAGTCAGCATGGGAGAAGATCGGCATAAAGCGCAATGATGAGCCGACACGTTTTTTGTCTCCGGAAGAAATTGATGAGCTGCACAATGCCGTATTCACAGGCAAGCCGTCTAAGAAGACCCAAGTGAATATAGAACGCTCTGATGCGCCTAAGATAAAAGTTGAAGAAGTAAAACCGGCTGAGATGAAAAAAATCAAGCAGGAACAGCAGGCTGAGGAGCAGTCTTTTGCCGGAGCTTCGGGAGAGGCTCTGTCGGAGCAGCCCGGTGTAGATGATTCGCAGGAGAAATTTGCCAATACGGCAGATATCGGCGGTCCTGTGCAGCCTAAATCTAAAAAGCGAAAGAAAAAATACTGGAAATATGTATTGCTGATAATCGGCTTTGTCATTGCTTTGGTCGCGGGTTTTTATCTGGCTTTCTGCTGGAACAATTATAATGAAAGTGCCATGAATGCTAAAGCGCATGATGTGCAGCAGCTCAAGCAGCAGGAAGAACAGCTCAGCAATCAGCAGCAGTTTTTGCAGCAGCGCAGGCAGGAGCTAGAGGAGCAGAAAGCCCAGCTCGACCAGCAGCAGAAAGAACTCAACGCCGATAAATCCTTCGTAAGGACCATATTGGACAAGCTGACCGGCAAAGAGGAGGAACAGAATGCCCAATATGCAGAATTGCAGTCTAAAATCGACAAAGCACAGACGATGATCGATGAAGTCAGCACTCAGATGGAGGATGTAGGCACGTTAAAGCAGCGCATAATCCAGCTTAAAGATTCAGCTCAAAATCGAGCAGGAGAGCAGGACGGTATAATCGATTCAATAAAGACACAGCTGCAATCTCTTTTTTATAAATTTTTACAGTGAAGACAGATTTTTAATCTGTCTTTTTTATATTTTGTATACAGTAAAACTATGCAGTACAATATTAGGCTATGTATAAT
>CATYZV010000278.1 GCA_958415865.1 uncultured Selenomonadaceae bacterium | reverse complement strand
TTATGGAGCCGGTGCCTAGCGGTCAGGCTGTACATTGCTGCCGTCGAAACGGGGTACGAATTTGGTGGTGGCTGTCTTGCCTTGCTGGATAAAGCAGTTAGTAAAACCTAGTCCGGCGGCGTAGTCTACTACTTTGTCGTATTCAAAGGTGGTAAGGCGGCGGTTTAATTTGGGGTGCTGCAGTGCTTTGTACATCGGGGTATATTGGTTCATTAGGCTGAGGTATACATTGTCGCCGTAGTTGTCCCAGATGTATTTTACTATTTCCATGCTTTCTTTGTAATGCCAAGGCAGTATGAGGTGGCGGATTATCATGCCCCGGTGCATTATGCCGTCTTTGTCAAGCTGCGGCCTGCCGACGAGTTCAAACATTTTTGCTATGGCTGCTTTTGCTGTCGGGGGATAGTCAGGGGCGTATGAACATTCTTTTGCCGTATCGGCGTGAAAGTATTTGAAGTCGGGCAGAAATACGTCTACATAGCCTTTTAACAGCTCCAGTGTTTCTACCCGTTCATAGCCGCTGCAGTTGTAGACGACAGGGAGGCTGAAGCCTTTTGCTTTTGCCTTGTCGAGTGCTGCTATTATCTGCGGTACGTAATGGGTGGGCGTTACGAGGTCGAGGCAGTGTGCGCCGCGCTGCTGCTGTTCGAGGAATATCTGTGATAAGCGTTCAGCAGATACTGTTATGCCTTTGCCTTCTGTGCTTATCTCGTGGTTCTGGCAAAATATGCAGCGCAGGCTGCAGTGCGAGAAAAAAACCGTGCCTGCTCCTTTAGTTCCGGACAGGCACGGTTCTTCCCAGCGGTGCAATGACACGAGTGCTATCTGTACGTCTGCTCCGGCGCGGCAGATGCCGAAGCGTTTGTAGCGGTCGGCACGGCACATTCGCGGGCAGAGCGTACATTCTCGCAATAAGTCAATTTGATTTTCTATAGTCATTGGTCAAACACCTTGGAAGTTTATTTTGTATTATTTATTCGCCATTTGATAGATGGAGCGGATGTCTTCTTTGCCGATCGGGTGGAAGCAGCCTATGGGCAGTGCGTTGTTGGCGGCACAGTTGTCTGTGAGTTCGTCGATTTCTGCATCCGTCAGTTTTCTTTCCATGAGTCCGCTGAGCGATATCGGCAGGCCTAGGCCGGCGCGGAAGAATTCTTCGATCTTTTCAATGGCTGCTATAGCTCCTGCTTCGCCTTTTTCTTCGCTGTCGAACAGTGCTTTGCCCAAGTGCACGAAGCGTTCTACGTCTTCTTTGTAGACGTATCTAGCCCATGAGCCCCACATTGCGGTCAAAGAGGCTCCGTGCGTAACATCGAATTTGCCGCTGAGCTCGTGGCCGAATTTGTGCACGGTGAAGTCCCTGCCTCGTCCCAGCCCCGTTATGCCGTTATGCGATACGGAGCCTGCGTACATGATTTCGCTGTGCGATACGTAGTCGGCGGGGTTGTTGAGCATCACGGGAGCCTGCATCATAACGGTCTTGAGCACGCCTTCAGCTATGAAGTCAGTGAGGTAATTGGGTTTTTCTTTGGCAAAGTAGCGTTCGAGCGTGTGCATGAAGATGTCGGCGCAGCCGCACGCTTTTTGATAAGTCGGTGCGCTGTAGGTAAGCTCCGGATTCATCACGGCGAATTTTGCCATGTTCAATACGGTGGAAAAGCCGCGCTTTTGATGCGTGTCGTCTTTTGTCAATACAGCTGAATCACTCGTTTCACTGCCGGCAGCGGCAAGCGTCAGAACGCTGCCGAACGGCGTAGTCTTTTCCAGCTTTACTTTCTTGCTCCAGATATCCCAGATGTCGCAGTCCGGATACTGAATGCCGTGAGCTATCGCCTTTGCCGTGTCGATGACCGAGCCGCCGCCGACTGCCAGCACGAAGTCTATACCGTCTGCTGCTGCCGCTTTCACCGCATCATTGACGAATGACACGAGCGGATTGGGCTGAACGCCGCCGAGCGTCGTATATCTAAGCCCTGCCGCTTTCAGCTCGTCGCAGATAGTGCCCAGCAGCCCGGTGCGCTTGACGGAGCCGCCGCCGTAAACGACGAGCACATTGCTGCCGCCGTATTTTTTTATCAGTTCTGCTGTCTGCTTTTCGCTGCCTCTGCCGAAGACCATTTCCGTCGGAAGCATATAAGTAAATTTTTCCATTTAAACTACCTCGATTGTTATCCCCTAAAAGCTCAAAGCTTCATTATTTCCTCTGCCGATATGTCAGCAATAGACTCTACGACCATATCTGCGCGGGACAGATCCTGCGGCCCTGAGTTGGGATTGTCGTAAGCGATGCAGTACGCTCCTGCGTCTTTCGCCGCCGCTATGCCTGCCGCTGCATCTTCAATGACCACACATTCAGACGGAGCAAAGCCGAGATGCTGCGCGGTTAAGAGATAGATTGCAGGGTCCGGCTTGCTGGCAGGAAGCTCTGCACCGCTCAAAATATATTTAAATACCTTGGAAAGCCCGAATTTTTCCAGCACTGCATCGATTATCTTCCTATCTGCCGACGATGCCAAGGCTATCGGCACATTTTTTTCATGCAGATTGTAGATGAGGCTCATCGTCCCTTCAATCGGATGGATTGCCGCGCTGTCTATGATGTAATCCAAATATATCTTATGCTTATAGTCAATCATTTCCTGAATCGATACAGGATGGTC
>CATYZV010000277.1 GCA_958415865.1 uncultured Selenomonadaceae bacterium | reverse complement strand
TAGTCAACCCGAGCAATAAAAAACCGTTTCAGCTAATAATATTACAAATCAATAATGCGTATCTCATTACCGTGCGGCAGCAGCAGATTGTACAGGTCCTCAAATTTCATAAACACGGTAGCTGTGTTTTCCAGCGGATGAAAGCCGATGGTCTGGTGTTCCAATTCTTTGTCAAATACCATCAGCACATTTTTAGCGTCGTTGTTCAAGATAGCCAGCGGTGTTACGCTGCCGGGATGTACGCCGAGCATTTCGTCCATCGTTTCGGGGTTGACGAAGCTAAGGCGTGTGCTGCCGAGTTTTTCTTTAAGATCCTTCAAGTCGATTTGCTTGTGCACAAATAATGAAACGAGGTAGTAATGCTTCTTTCTGCTGTCGCGCAAAAAGAGATTGCGGATTACTTTTTCGCGGTTGGGCACGTTTGATTTATCGCCGTCTTCTACGGAAAAGATCGGTGGGTGCTCGTATTTAGTGAAAGCTACGTTTTTATCTTCTAAGTATTTTAATACGCTTTTTTTATCCAGCATATCTATATTGTTCCTTTCTAAAAAAGCAGCTCCCTGCTAGACAGAGAGCTGCTTTCTTTATGATAGATGATATTTATGCTTTTTCAACGGGTTCTGCTTCAACTGTTTCGCTGCCTTCGGCTGCATCATCGCTGCTGTCAGATTCATCAAGGTCGAGGACTTTGATGTTACGGTATCTGCTCATGCCTGTACCGGCAGGGATGAGCTTACCGATGATGACATTTTCCTTGAGGCCGATGAGCGGGTCAACCTTGCCTTTGATAGCGGCATCGGTCAGCACGCGGGTCGTTTCCTGGAAGGAAGCTGCTGACAGGAAGGAATCAGTAGCCAAAGATGCTTTGGTGATACCGAGCAGGATAGGACGTGCCACTGCGGGCAGGCCGCCTTCTTCGATGACCTTTGCATTGGCGGATTCGAAGCTGTTGATGTCGATGTATTCACCCGGCAGGAAGTCTGTATCACCGGAGTCTTCGATTTTGACTTTGTGGAGCATCTGACGAACCATGACTTCGATGTGCTTGTCGTTGATGCCAACGCCCTGGGATTTGTAAACCTTCTGTACTTCGTAGACGAGGTAACGCTGGGTTTCTTTAAGGCCGCAGATGCGCAGGATGTCGTGCGGATTGATGGAGCCTTCAGTGAGCTTGTCGCCGGGTTTGACGTGGCTGCCGTCTTTGACGGTGAGGCGTGAACCGTAAGGAATTAGGTATTCTCTAGGTTCGCCTTCGCTCGGCGTAATCGTAACTACGCGCATTTCCTTGTCTTCGGAGATTGCCACTGTGCCTTCGATTTCTGCGATAATAGCGTGATGTTTCGGCTTTCTGGCTTCAAACAATTCTTCGACACGGGGAAGACCCTGGGTGATATCTTCATCACTGGCAACGCCGCCGGAGTGGAACGTACGCATTGTGAGCTGCGTGCCGGGTTCGCCGATGGACTGCGCTGCGATGATGCCGACTGCTTCGCCGACTTCAACCTGGGTTGCTGTAGCCAAGTCCTGGCCGTAGCATTTAATGCAGACACCGAGCTGCGATTTGCAGGTGAGGACGCTGCGGATGGATACTTTGTCGCGCACTTTGCAGATGGCATCAGCCAGTTCGGGAGTAACGGTCTGATTGAGCGAAGCGATCTTTTCGCCGGTTTCCGGATCGACGATATCTTCTGCCAGTACACGGCCGACGATGCGGTCTTTGAGCGATTCGATGATACCGGAGCCTTCTTTGATAGCTTCGACTTCAATGCCGCGGACGTTGTTGTTGCGGACTTTGACTTCTTTAGCATCGCTGGCGAGCACTGCTTCGATGTAGTCTTCTGTGAGCGGCGTATCGGCAGGGATGATTTCATTGCCTTTGCTGTCGCAGACTGCATCGGTCGTATGCTTGCCGAGCATTTCGTGCATCATGGATTTCTTGAGGGTTGCGCGAACGTGTTCTTCCGGTGCGCCGAGTGCAATGACTTCGGTGGACAGGGAGTTGAGTCCTTCGTATATAGCGGAGCCTTTGAGGATGATTTCGCTGACACCGTTTTCACCGATGATGCGCAGTGCAGCGTCGTCGAGCGTCGTATCGGCAGGGAAGAGCATTTCGCCTGTCTGCGGGCTCATTACTTCCGTTGCCAGAATACGGCCTTTGAGGCTGTCGGCGAGCTGGTTGATAGCGTCCATGGACGAAGATGCAAGGCGTGCGCGTTCGCGGACGAGGTTGATGCCCACTACGTCGCAGTCTTCTTCACGGACGATGACATCCTGTGCTACGTCGACGAGGCGGCGGGTCAGGTAACCGGAGTCTGCCGTTCTGAGTGCCGTATCAGCCAAGCCTTTGCGGGCACCGTGCGAGGAAATGAAGTAATCGGACACGGTCAGGCCTTCGCGGAAGTTTGCTTTGATCGGCAAGTCGATGATCTTACCGGACGGGTCTGCCATCAGGCCGCGCATGCCGGCGAGCTGGCGCATCTGCTGTCTGTTGCCGCGGGCACCGGAGTCGGCCATCATGAAGATGTTGTTGAAAGTGCTCATGTTGTCCATCATGGCATCTGCGACTTTATCGGTAGCATCGCTCCAGAGTTTTACGACTTTCTTGTAGCGTTCGTCTTCGGTGATGAGACCGCGGTTGTAGTCGCGTTCTACGCGGTTTACGACTTTTTCCGTAGC
>CATYZV010000276.1 GCA_958415865.1 uncultured Selenomonadaceae bacterium | reverse complement strand
ATTTCTGCTATAATTAAGAGTAGACGACAGATGTTTGAAAAATCAGTTTTTCATTATAATAAATTACGGTTGATACCGCAAACCAGAGGTGAATTATCATGTCTAATGTTAAAGATGAAACCATGATGTACAATTTCGGCGCAGATGACGATAAAGCAGCAAAGGCTCTGTGCCTGACCTGCCGCGCTATGCTGGAAAAGGGCTACAGCCCCATAAACCAGCTCGTCGGCTACCTTCTGTCCGACGACCCGGCATACATCACCAGCAACAAGAATGCCCGCAATGAAATCAGACGCTTGGGCAGAGATGAGCTCTTAGAAGAGCTTGTCCGCTTCTATCTGGAAAACAACGACAATATAAAAAAGGGTGAGTAATTTGCGCATAATGGCTCTCGATGTGGGCGACCGCACAGTGGGCGTTGCCGTCAGCGACGCTCTGCTCTGGACGGCGCAGGGCGTGGAGACGATACGCCGCAAATCGTACAGAGAGGACTTCGGACGCTTAAAGGAGCTTTGCCGCCGCTACGAAACGAATAAATTCGTGGTGGGGCTGCCCAAGAATATGAACGGCACAGCCGGCGACCGCTGCGACGTGGTCAAGCACTTCATCGAAAAGATGAAGGAGGATATTCCCGATGCTGAGGTCGTTTACTGGGATGAACGCCTCTCGACAGTGGCGGCTGACCGCTACCTATTAGAAGCTGATATCAGCCGCGCCAAACGCAAGAAAGTAATCGACAAGATGGCGGCTGTATTCATCCTGCAGGGCTATCTTGACAGCCTCAAATAATAAAAAATAAATGGGAGATTTCACAATTGAAGAGAATTGACAGGCGAGCCGCTGATGAGATGCGCCGTTTTAAAATCACGAAGTACTTCCAAAAATACCCGGACGGCTCCGTGCTGATCGAAACAGGCAATACGAAGGTGATCTGCGCGGCGACGATTCACGACGGCGTGCCGCCGTTTTTGCGCAATACGGGCACCGGCTGGCTCAATGCCGAGTATTCGCTGCTGCCCTCGGCGGCATCCACGCGTACGCCGCGCGAAGCAGCACGCGGCAGGCAGACCGGCAGGACGCAGGAAATCCAGAGATTGATAGGCCGCTGCCTGCGCAGCGTCATGGATTTTAAAGCACTGGGTGAGCGCAGCATAACGATCGACTGCGATGTGATTCAGGCGGACGGCGGCACGCGCACTGCCTCTATAACCGGCTCTTTCATCGCGCTGGCACTGGCTCTGGAAAATATCTACGATCCGAAAAAGCCGTTTCCGCTCAAAGACTTTATCGCTGCCGTCAGCGTCGGTGTCAACGGCGATGACGAAGTGCTGCTGGATCTGTGCTATGAAGAAGATTCCAATGCCGCCGTCGATATGAATGTCGTCATGACAGGCGAAGGAAAATTCGTGGAAATTCAGGGCACGGGCGAAAAGCATCCATTTACAGGCACTCAGCTCAAGACGCTGCTCGATTACGCTGAAAAAGGCATAGACGAGCTTATTTCCTACCAAAAAGACGTGCTGGGCAACGACCTGGTTTGGAAGATAGGAAGGATTCCCTTATGACGAATACAGAATTGAAAAAAATAATCGTGGCTACGAAGAACCAAGGCAAAGTACGCGAGATGATACACGCGTTTTCCGCTCTGCCCGTGCAGCTGCATTCGCTCAGCGAATTCGGAGTACTGCCCGACGCGGTGGAAGACGGCACTACCTTTGCCGAAAACGCGCTGAAAAAAGCGTGCTTTTACGCCAAGCAGACGGGCTGTGCCTGCTTGGCCGACGATTCGGGCTTGGAGATAGAAGCACTCGGCAATGCACCGGGCATTCACTCGGCACGCTACGCAGGCTATCATGCTGACGATGCGGCAAACAATGAACATATGCTGGCGGAATTAAAGCGCGTCGGCGTTCAGTCTTCGCCGGCACGCTACGTCTGTGCACTGGCGTTCGTCGATACCGACGGCACTGAATTTACGGCGCACGGCACGTGCAGCGGCATTATCAGAAATTTCGCCGAAGGCTCAAACGGCTTCGGCTACGACCCGTACTTTTTCATTCCGCAGCTGGCTGCTACAATAGCTGATATATCTTTGGCGCAGAAGGATGCTGTCAGCCACCGCGGCAACGCTATCCGCGAAATGGAACAGCAGCTAAGGCGGTACCTGAAATGACGGGCGGGCAGATGATCATCGGCGTTATGAGCGACAGCCACCACGATTTAAACGCCATCGACGACGCTGTCTGCGCAGCAGGCGATGTGGACTGCTGGTTTCACGCCGGCGACAGCATAGGCGATGTAGAGTACTTGGCGAAAGTTTCCGGCAAAAAAGTCTATGCCGTGCCGGGCAATGTGGACTGGTTTTCCGATTCGCCTACAAGCATCACCGTCGATCTTGCCGGCATCCGCATCTTCATGACACACGGGCACAGGTACGCTGTAAAGTGGTCGCCGGACAAGCTGCGCCAAGCTGCCGCGGCAGTAAATGCCGACCTCGTTATCTACGGCCACAGCCATGTCGGAGCTGAGGCAGTCATCGACGGCAGGACATTTATAAATCCGGGCAGCGTATCTGAACCGCGAGATGGTTTAGCTCCGTCTTTCATGAAAATTACAATCACTAACGGTAAGCTAACTGTGAATAGAATTTTTTTAGATGAAAAAAATCATAAATTTTAATAATGGAAC
>CATYZV010000275.1 GCA_958415865.1 uncultured Selenomonadaceae bacterium | reverse complement strand
AATATATTTAGTTTTCCAAACTACAAAATATGGATAAAGGCGGTGGAAGCATGTCTTATTTTACAGCAGCCCTTAGAAAGATTCTGCAGGAAAGAAATATTCGGCAAAGTGAGCTTGCGAGGATGGCGGGCATCAACAAATCCTCTCTGAGCGAATACTTGTCGGAAAATTATGCTCCCAAGTACGACAATGTAGTGAGAATTGCGCGTGCGCTGGAAGTGCCCCTCTCTACGTTCCTCGAAGGGGATGATCTGCCGGACATCAAGAAAAATGATGATAAGAAGGAAAAGGCTATCCCTATTCTCGGACGCATTGCAGCCGGAATGCCTCTTTTGGCACAGGAAAATATCGAAGGCTATATGCCGCGTGTCAACGGCATGGATGCTGATTTCTGCCTGCGCATCAGCGGCGACAGCATGGTCAATGCGCGCATCTGCGATGGCGATATCGTCTACATCAAGCAGCAGCCCGAAGTGGAAAACGGCGAAATAGCGGCTGTGCTGATAAATGACAGTGCTACTTTAAAGCGCGTCTACAAGAAGGATGATACGGTAGAGCTGCACGCGGAAAATCCCAAGTACCAGCCCATGGTGTTCAGCGTCGGCGACTGCGACAGCTTCCTCGTGCTCGGCAAGGCTATGGCACTGTACAGCAAATTATAATAATGCAAGATAAAAGCGATACGCAGTAAATGCAGTATCGCTTCTTTTTTATGTGCCGGTTTTGCTTCAGTCGGTCATGGCAAGGCCGCAGTCTTCCATGAGTTTTTTTGCTTCTACGTACTGGGCTATGCCTTCGGCTACTTTCTGCGCATCTTTCATCGCCATTACGACGGTGGCGGGGCCGTTTACGACATCGCCGCCGGAGAATACGCCGCGGCGCATGGTCATGCCGTACGGTTTTTGGCGGGTGATGACGAAGCCCTGCTCATCCACGTCGATGCCCTGCGTGGAATCGACAATGCGGCTGGCAGGCTTTTGGCCGATGGCGAGGATTATCTTGTCAGCAGGTATCAGTTTCGTTTCATCAGTGTCGACGATTTTTTCAGCGGCTTCATCGTAGCGGCGCACGCTGCACAGCAAGCCTTCTACTTTGTGAGTGCCTTTTATCTTGAGCGGGCCGAGCAGTGTTTTTAAGACTACGCCTTCTTTTTCAGCTGCTTCCAACTCTGATTTGAGTGCAGGCATATCTTCTTCGCGGCGGCGGTAGATTATCTGTACACTCTGTGCACCGACGCGGACTGCCGTTCTCGCAGCATCCATAGCCGTGTTGCCCGCGCCGATGATGAGCACTCGGTCGCCTGATTTTACCGGTATTTCCGAGCTGTTGAGCTGGCCGCTCAGAGCGAATTCGATCATCTGCAGGAAGTACATCGACTGCACTACGCCGGGCAGATGTACGCCGTCGATGGGCAGGGACTTGGAGATGGCATTGCCCGTTCCGATGAATATAGCATCATAGCCGTCTTTGAACAGGTCGTCTATGGTGATGTCCACGCCTGCCATCACGTTGAAGCGGAATTCTACGCCGAGTTTTTCGATCTTTTTGACTTCGCGATGGATGACCTGTTTGGGCAGGCGAAATTCCGGTATGCCGTACATCAGCATGCCGCCTGCCTCCGGCTGTGCTTCAAACACTGTTACTTTAAAGCCCAGCTTGGCAAGGTCGCCGGCGACCGTCAGCCCGGCAGGACCGGAGCCTAGCACAGCTATGCGGCCGGGGCGTGCTTTGTCGGGCTTGGGCGGCACGAGGCTGAGTTCTCCGTCCATGTCAGCGATGAATCTTTCCAGCTTGCCTATCTTGATGCCGTTGCCTTTGCGTCCCAGAATGCACGAACCTTCGCATTGGCGTTCGTGCGGGCAGACTCTGCCGCAGACTGCCGGCAGATTGCTGCGCTCGGAGATGATGGTGCTGGCACGTCCGAGGTCGCCCTGCGACAATGCGTGGATGAACTCCGGAATGTTGTTCTTGATAGGACAGCCCGTGCGGCACATCGGCTTCTTGCAGTTGAGGCAGCGTTTTGCCTCTACGATAGCTTCGCGCATCGTAAAACCGTTGGCATCATATTCAATGTATCTTTTCCCTGGCTCCATAAATATAATTCACCTCTATAAATATTATACTTTATTATTTATTTCGATTATAGCTTAAATTCTGCCTCTGTACAATCTGTATTTGCAAAAATACTCGTATTTGTACAAAAGAAATAAGCTGCTGATCCGCAAATCAACAGCTTACTTCATTATATAACATCAGCAGAAGGAGGAATTATCTGCTTTCGATATGTTTTACTTCGAGTTCAATGCCGTGTCTCCAGCTCTTATCTACTTCAGCGTAGATGCGCACCGGTTCATTGAGCTTAACCTGATACCAGAGATCATCATCTATTTCGGCTTTGATATTGTCGCCGTTTTTATCAACAAAGGTGTAGATATCTTTGTGAACGTGTTCGATGAATTTACCGTCTAAAACTACGCGCTGATCGTCCCAGCCGCTGGCATTGATTTCTGCTACGGTAGTGGGAGGAAGATTGCTGTCGCCGCGTCCGGCTGCGAATACGACTGCGCCGCTGACGGCGAGAACGGTGAGTGCTGCAAACAAAGCGAGAATTAATTTTTTCATAGGATTACCTCTTTCTATTAGAAATATATGTTTTTTGCTGTATAGATTATATTCTACATCTCATATGATAATACCTG
>CATYZV010000274.1 GCA_958415865.1 uncultured Selenomonadaceae bacterium | reverse complement strand
CTATTTTTACTATTAAAAACTATTAGCAATATTGCACTTTTTATTGAGAAAAAGATAACACATCACCTGTTCCCCGAAAGGAGCAGGTGATGGCATAGAGCATTAACAATATAGTATTATTTGTCGTCCAGATCTACTTTTTTAAGATCCCAAATATCTTTAGCGTATTCAGAAATAGTTCTGTCGCTGGAGAAGATGCCGGAGTGAGCGATATTGATCAGGCTCGATTTGTACCAGCCGCGCTTATCGGAATACTTAGCCTGAATCTTAACGTGTGCATCGCAGTAATCATTGAAATCTTTGAACATGAAATACTGGTCATTGGAGTTAAAGATGGCATTGTGTATATCGTTGAACGCGCCGTTTTTGACGAACGGGCCGTCGAGCAGCTGATCTACTACTGCATGGATATTGGAGTTGACGTTGTATTCAGTCCAAGCGGAATACAAGCCTGTTCTGTAATATTCCATTACTTCTTCTGCCTTGAGACCGAAAATTACGCAGTTATCATCGCCGACTTCCTCGCGGATTTCCACGTTAGCACCGTCGAGCGTACCGAGAGTCAGTGCGCCGTTCATCATGAATTTCATGTTGGAAGTACCGGATGCTTCTTTGCCTGCCAAGGAAATCTGTTCGCTGACTTCAGCTGCCGGGAATATCTTTTCTGCCAAAGTTACGTTGTAGTTCGGCAGGAATACTACATGCAGATTCTTATTGACATCCTTATCGGCATTTACTACATCAGCTACCGTGTTGATTAGGCGAATCGTTTCTTTAGCGATATGGTAGCCCGGAGCTGCCTTGCCTGCAAAGATGAAGGTGCGCGGCAGGAGCTTAGCACGCATAGCAGGATCACTCTTGAGCAGATTATAAACGTGCATTACATGGAATATATTCATGAGCTGACGCTTGTAAGAGTGAATGCGTTTTACCTGGAAATCGTAAATTGTATTGGGATCGATTTTGATACCGTTGCGGCGCATGATATGTTCTGCAAAATACGTCTTGCAGCTCTTCTTGATTTTTTCCAGCTGTTCAAGCATAGATGCGTCATCCTGATACTTGAGCAGATTTTTGAGCTCAGAAGGATTGGTGCGCCATTTATCGGAAATGGATTCGTCAAGGAGATCCGTCAGTTTCGGGTTAGCGGCAATCAGCCAGCGGCGGTGAGTGATACCGTTCGTTTTATTGTTGAACTTGTCGGGATAAATTTCGTTGAAATCGCGCATGGTGTCGGTTTTGAGGATTTCGCTGTGGATCTTGGCAACACCGTTGACGCTGTGGCTGCCTACTACAGACAAGCGAGCCATGTGGATCATGCCGTCCTGAATGATGGATACGCGGCGTATGCGTTCTTCATCGCCCGGAAACTGTTTTCTGACATTGTCGAGGAAACGTCTGTTGATTTCACAGATGACCATGTAGATGCGCGGCAGGAGATGCTTGAACATATCAACAGGCCAAGTTTCGAGTGCTTCCGGCATGATGGTGTGATTTGTATATGCTACGGTGTTTACCGTGATGTTCCAAGCCTTATCCCATTCGACTTCTTCTTCGTCGACGAGGATGCGCATGAGTTCAGGAATAACCATAGCAGGATGCGTATCATTGATATGGATAGCAATCTTGGAAGCAAAATCCTTGAGAGCACCTTTGCGGCGTTTGTAGTGGCGGATGATGCTCTGTACGCCTGCGGAAACGAAGAAGTATTCCTGAGTCAGGCGCAGCAGCTTGCCTTCATAGGAGCTGTCTTCAGGATAGAGGCAGGAAGTGATTGCCTGCACCTGATAACTCTGGCGAAGTCTTTCCTGCAGCTGTTCGCGAGAACCGCTCAATGATGCGAAGTTCTGCGGTACTTCAGCACTCCAAAGGCGGAGCGTGTTGACGATTCTGTTGTGGTAGCCGACAATCGGCACGTCGTAAGGAACAGCAGATACGCAGTTATAGCCTTCGTGTACAGCAGTCATGCTGCCGTCCGGCAGGGTTTTCATATAAGCGTTGCCGCCGAATTTGACATCGATTTCCTTATCGGACTTGCGGTATTCCCATGCAAATCCGTTGCGGAGCCAATTATCTGGAATTTCTACCTGGTTGTCATCTATGATTTTCTGTTCAAATAAACCGTACTGATAACGAATAGTGCAGCCGTGGCCGGGAAGACCTAAAGATGCAAGAGAGTCGATAAAGCATGCTGCCAGTCTGCCGAGACCGCCGTTGCCGAGACCGGCATCCGGTTCCTGTTTGAACAGATCATTGATATCAAGGTCGAGGTCGTGCAAAGCTTCAGCACAGATGTCCTTCATATCGAGATTGATCAAATTGGTATTGAGCAGACGGCCGAGCAGAAACTCAATGGAAAAATAATACATTTCCTTGCAGTTGTTATCAGCATAATACTTATTCGTTTCAATCCAGTTTTCGCTGATATACTGTCGGATCGTTCTTACGAGAGTCTGATACAACTCTCCTTTTGTCAATTCTTCCCATGACTTACCAAACATCATGTTGGCAGTTTTCAAAAAAGTCTTTTCCAAGCTGGCTTTTTCTTCAATTCGCTTGTTGATGATGGATGTATCCATACTACTACACTTCCCCCTAAAAATGCTGTCTTAGAATAGTATTGAACCTATTTTCCATTATACTACTGCCACATGATTCAAGTCAAAATGTAAGGCCGAATAATTCCCAGTTAATACTATATAC
>CATYZV010000273.1 GCA_958415865.1 uncultured Selenomonadaceae bacterium | reverse complement strand
GATTTATATAGTCTAAAATATACTTTTTTCTTTGGCCCATATACTTATACATATTACAGCTCAGAACTATCTTCATTCATCGTGCCGCATTGATCGCATTCCCAGCTCATCAGCATTCTCCGTTCTAATACTTAATATTTTTGATTGGCGTTAAAGTGCTTCATTTTGTATTCTGATGAATGGCTCAGCGGGTCTTCGTAATGCAATATATCGTCGATATTGCTTTCAGCTGATAAGAAATCTTCGCTGCCATATACATTATCCATCGACATTCCTTTGTAGTGCATATCGCCGTCGTAAAAGTCCATGCCGCCTGCGGCGTTGGGCATGGATGTTTCGTGCAGCTGATGATCGCTGCCGTAGACATCCGTTCCGCCAAAGACGTTGTGCTGTGTATGCTTTACATGATGGCCGTGCTTGAATTCGTCCATGCCGCCGTCCTGGTTGAGCGTCTTGATAACGAAATCGCCGTTTTGGTCAAATCCCGTAGCTATGCCGTGCTTTATATGGCTCACGTGTTCGGCTACGGTACCGTCGTGCAGGATATCCGCTCCGCCGGTAGGTGAATTCATGCCTGTATAGTATCCGTTGCCATACGATGAATCAAAATCTTCAAAAATGCTCATGCTAATTCCTCCTTGAATTTGCTGATATCTGCTAAAGCGTCGTCTATTTTGCTGATGTCAAACTGAATCTGTTCGCCTTCGAGTTTTTTCTCGTCGATCTGCTGTAGAAGCTGCTGTTTTAATTTGATCAATACCTGTTCATAAGCGTATGCCGTATCGGCACTGATACGGCTGCACCGCTCATCGACGTATTTGTGGATTTCCTTTTGCAGCTCTACCATTATTTTTATCAGCTGTGTTTTTATTTCCGGGACTGTTTTGCCTTTCACTTCAGCTAGTTTCTTCTTCATCATGCGGTCTTTGAGCCAGGGCAGGATGGCCAGACCGACCAGCGGCATCAATGTGCTGCTGAGTGCTGATATAAGCCCTATGCCGCCCACAGCTGCTATAGCACCTGATTTAAAGATCATGGACGACATATCCTCGGCGGCGATGTTCACGGTGAATTTATCGGATTTCACTTCTGTGCCGGCTTTGGTATATATCTTTATCTGCTGGTTAAAATACATGCTCATGCCGTAGGATAATTCATCTTGCAGCTGTTTTAGCAGTGAATCTATATGCGGCGTGTATATGCCCAGCCAGCTTTCTATGTTCTTGCGGATTACTTTGGGTATAACCTGTTCGACGAAAGTTTTAAATTCCAGGCCTTGGTACATCATGATCTTATCTTCGATGTCTTCTGCTAATTTGGCGTGGAAGAATTTCAGCGACTTATCTATTATCGCGTAGATCTGCTGCTTGGAATCATTTACATAACCGGCTATATTGGCTTGGTTTTGCTCTTTCTCCGCCATCATCTGAGTCAAGCCTTCGATTAATTTATGCAGATCATCAGCACTAGCTTCTTTCATATGGCGCAAATTGGAAAGTTCGTGCTCTGTTATCGTCAAGATGCTGTGCAGCTGTTTTTTATACCGCTGAATTTTCTCTGCCTCTATATCGCCGTGAAATACCATATCGTCCAATTCGGCCTTAATATCGAGCAGCCCGGAAGTTTTTACCATGTCCATATTGCTGTGTTCTAGGCCGTCAAGCGCATACTTTGCCGACAGCGGATAGACTTTTACATTTTTTAATTTCTTCTCAGAGCTGCTAAAAGCCTTAGTCAATCGCTGCTGTACATCACCTAGCAGATCCTCATCTTCTTCCTCTTCATCATCTACGCAGTCGTATTTGTTGAGCAGAAACATGATATTGTCTATGCCTAAAGGCAGGAGCCGCTGCTCAATAAAATCACGCTCTGTCTTTTTCAGCGGCGAATTTGCATCGAGCAGAAACAATACTGCATTTGCCTTAGGGATAAATTGATACGTTACATCACACCGCTGCTCATCCATATCAGAAACGCCCGGCGTATCGACCAGCACGACGCGGTTTTTCAGTAAATCCAGCGGATAGCCGATCTTGATGTATTTTACCTTATTGGCCAAATCACTTTTCTGCTGTGCGGAGAATTTCTGCAGAAATTCCCGCGATGTATCGCCTTCTTCTTCACTTCCGTCATTGTAGATGACTTTCAGCATCGGCTCATCGCTGTACATGATCGCATTTATTGTCGCCGTTTCCGGCAGCACATCCATCGGCAGGATGGACTTGCCCAAAAGCGCGTTGACGAAAGTGGACTTGCCGCGCTTAAACTCACCCAGCACGACGATGGTATAAAAACTATTCGCCATATCAGCAGCCAAGCGGTTGATCATGCTGCTTATATGAGCATTTTCCTGCACATAATCTTTCATAGCCAGCTTTTGAATTACGGCTGATACCGCTCTTTTATCCTGCGTTAATCCCAAACTGCTCCCTCCGTTCATACCCTAAGCTCATTTATAGCAGAGCTGACCTTGTACAATACAGATTTTTTTGCCAGCAGATTCTGGCGTTCCTGCTCAGCATCATACTCTTTCTGCTCTTTTTCAGCAATAATCACCCGCAGTTGCTGGCGCATATCCTCAATACGGGCATTGGCAATGCTGTCGATTGAATCACATGCCATATCAATCTGCTTGGAATACTGATCTTTTACAGCTTTAGATAAATTGTCGCTTACATCTATATAAATATCAGTAATTTTATCTTTTATAGTATATTTGTTTCTAACAA
>CATYZV010000272.1 GCA_958415865.1 uncultured Selenomonadaceae bacterium | reverse complement strand
GAATATATATGTCTAATGAGAAAATAAACACCCAAGCCTCAAGAACAGTCATGATCATGGCGGTAACGGCGACATTTGCATCCCTCGCCTTCGGCTATGATACCGGCGTAATCAACGGTGCTCTTCCCTACATGGCACAGCCGGATCAGCTGAATCTGACGGCAGTGCTGGAAGGTCTCGTCGTAAGTGCCATCTGTATCGGTGCGGCTCTCGGTTCTGCACTCGGCGGACGCATTGCCGACATCCTCGGCAGAAAGCCGGCGTTGACGTACCTGTCCCTGCTGTTCTTTGCGGCTTCTTTGGGCTGCGCTCTTTCCGTGAATGCTGAAATGCTCATAGTCTGCCGTTTCTTACTTGGTATAGCCGTCGGCAGTGCTTCGACTATTGTTCCGGCTTATCTGGCTGAAATAGCGACCGGCAATCTGCGCGGCAGCCTCGTCGTACTGATGGAACTCGTCATCGTATCCGGCCAGCTCTTAGCTTACATCGTGAATGCCGTAATCGCGGTAACCATGGGCCACGATCCTCATGTATGGCGTTATATACTCGCCATTGCAGCCGTACCTGCGATTCTGCTGTTCTTCGGTATGCTCATCAATAAAGAATCGCCCCGCTGGCTCATCTCCAAAGGCAGAGTATCGGAAGCTCTTGAAGTTTTAAAATCCACGCATGAAACAGAAGCAAAAGCAATCGCTGAATTGAACGATATACAGGACCTCTTGAATGAACAGGCTTCACAGACTAAACTCTCTTTTAAAGACTTCACTGAACGCTGGATGAAACGCGTGCTGCTCATCGGTATCGGCATCGCCATTTTGCAGCAGACGACCGGCGTAAATACGGTTATGTTCTACGGTTCCCAGATTTTGACTAAAGCAGGCTTCAGCACTGACGCAGCACTCATCGGCAACATCGGCAACGGTATTATCTCCGTCGGCGGCACTATCTTAGGCTTCTATCTCGTAAGAAAGCTCTCGCGCCGCAAAATGCTCGCTATCGGACTCGTCGGCATCCTGTTTGCAAATACCATGATCGGCACAGTGTCCGGAATGTTTGAAGGCGATCCCAATCTTCCTTACTACGTACTGTCTCTGACCGTTACTTTCCTATTCTTCCAGCAGACATTCGTATCGCCCGTTACCTGGGTTTATATGTCAGAAATCTTCCCGCTCAGAATGCGCGGCACGGCACTCGGCATAGCAGTGTTCTTCCTCTGGGGCTCCAACTTCTGCATTCAGCTCATCTTCCCGACGCTCATGAGCGCATTCGGACTCTCCGGTACCTTCTACATCTTCGCAGCTATCGGCATTCTCTCGCTGCTCTTTACTAAATTCGTAATGCCGGAAACGAAAGGTCTTTCCATTGAAGATATCGAACGCAAATTCCGCAGCGATTACAAATGATTTGATACTCGGCACAATCATCACATAGATGATGTTTGAATACAATGCAAATATGAAAGGATGTTGTTCAGTGAATACAGAAAAAACAGCTTTTGAAATCATATCTCTGGCAGGCGATGCCAAGGCAGAACTGCAAAAAGCATTGAAGGCTTCCCGCGAAGGAAAATACAGCGAAGCAAGAAGCTTGATTGAAGAGGCAAATAAGCAGCTCTTGAAAGGTCATGAACTTCAGACGAAAGAACTCCTGACTCGCGAAGCAAACGGCGAAAAACTGGATTTCAATGTACTGATTTCCCACGCGCAGGACTATCTGATGACGACGTATACTTTTAAAGACATGGTAGAAGAAATTCTCGAACTGCATGAGCTGATCAAAAAATAATCATGCTAGGCATATAAAAAAATGCTCTCGGCTTAAAAGCTGAGAGCATTTTTGCATTGCGATAAACTTTAGCAGCGAGCTAAAACTTCCATTTTTTGCGGTACGTTCCGGGTGTGAGTCCTACGTTTTGGCGGAAGACATTTTGGAAGTAATTGGAATTGTTGTAGCCGAGGCTGGCGGCTATCTGTGTTATGCTCATATCGGTGTTGATCAATAGATTCTGAGCTTCACCGATGCGGCGGCGGGTTACGTACTGCATCGGCGAAAAACCGATGGTCGTCTTAAAGACGTGCGATAGGTAATAGCGGTTGATATTGACGGCATGGGCAATTTTTTCCAGAGAGATGCTTTCCTTGTAATGTTCGTCGATAAAGGCTTTGATTTTGATGGCGAGTGAATGTTCTTTCGTCTCTTTAGTAATGCAGTTTTCATCGATCAACGAACATGCCTTGATGATGAAGCCTTTGGCTATGGTATTGCAAAACTCAATCATGTTTTTATTTTCAATATTGTTCTGGATTAGTTCCATCATGTTTAAAAACTCGGAGAAATGTTCTTTACTGCTGATGATGGGATGGTATTTATCGGAGATGATTTTGTTTGGCTCCATGCCGTTGAGATGAAGATTGCTAATGCCCAGGCAGTACGTTGCAAGCCCGGTGCCCAAGCCTCCGAATTCGTCGTGGACTACATTGCTGTTGTAGAAGATGATATCTCCCTTTTTTGCCGTGTATTTGCCGTCTCCGATGATGTAGATGCCGGTCCCTTCGTAGACGAGCAGGATTTCGATCATATCCTTGTGCATGTGCATACTACGCGGCATCTGAGATGATGATTCATCGACCATGCACGAATACCTGAGCCGAGGCATGAGGCCTTTAGAAAAGATAGACTTGTACTTATTGTCTATAAAATATTGCAGCATGATAATGCTCCTTGTACAATAATAAAA
>CATYZV010000271.1 GCA_958415865.1 uncultured Selenomonadaceae bacterium | reverse complement strand
ACTTAAGCTATATGATAAAGATTTACAATGTGGTATAATTACATACAAGCAGCAAATCCTGCCGCTCATATTCCACAAAGATATTAAGGAGTGAAATTTATGGCAAATCCTGCTATGAAAATAATCGGAGAAGGCTCCGCCACCTACGCCGGCGGCGAACCTGCCACACTGAAGGGAACCATCGGCAAGGCATTCGGTCTCACTGCCGTAACCATCGCCTCGGCCGTGTTATCTGGCGTTTATCTGGCAAACAGCTCTGTAGCTTACGGCGTGCTTATCCTTGGCTTTATCGTCGGCATCGTCCTGACGATTGTTACCTGCTTTAAACCGACGCTCGCACCGCTGACCACACCCGGCTACGCCGTCTTTGAGGGCGCAGTCCTGGGTATAATCTCAGCTCAGTTTGAACGGATGTACTTCGGCATTTCCGCTATAGCTGTCGGCATCACCTTGGCAACGATGATCTTAATGCTCGTGCTCTGGAGAACACGCATTATCGTCGTAACAGAACGCCTGCGCTCCATCATTATCAGCATGACCGGCGCAATCGCTCTGTTCTACATCATCAACATGATAGCCGGCCTGTTTGGCTTCCACATGATGCCCACCAGCGGCATCTTCGGCATAGCTATCAGCCTGATTATCTGCGGCGTAGCAGCCTTCAACTTCCTGCTCGACTTTGACAATATCGAAAAATCCGTAGCATACGGCGCACCCAAGTACATGGAGTATTTCTGTGCATTTGGCCTGCTCTTGACTCTCGTATGGCTCTACATCGAAGTCCTGCGCCTCATACAGATGATACTTGCCTTTTTCGACAGTGATAACTAACAGCCCCAAACCCGCATAACTAAAGGCTCTGCGAGATATTGCGATTGATTTTACAATGGGAGATCAGCGCGTATTTTGCAGAGCCTTTATTTTTTTTATCCGGACATTGCGCTAGTTATATTTTCGTCTGTATGCCCATCTGTATGCCATTTTTTTAGAAGCTGTTCATGACGGCATCAAATTTCTCGGCGGCCTCTGCCTTAAATTTCTTGGTGATATGCAAATAGATCTGCTCCGTCGTTTTATCATTCGTATGCCCTAGCCGCTCTTTGATCGCGGATAACGGCACCTGCGCCTCCGCCAATATGGAAACGTGCGTATGGCGGAACAGATGAGGATGCAGCCTGCCAAAGCCTATTTCTTGACCAAGCCTTTTCATCGCTGATGCAACTGTATTGTACCGAAGCGGCTTACCTGGCTCACGGCTAGACACGAAAACAAAATCATGCTCATCAGCCTGCCAAAATAATTGATTGCGCATCCGGTATTCCAAAAAGCACTTTCGATACTGTTTTAGCTCTTTAAGTAAATTAGGCGAAATGACAATATCCCTGATGCTTGCCTTTGTCTTGGGCGAGTAAATATAATACTCGTGATTCTGCTTAAAATAAATCGTAGAACGGACATAAATGATGCGCTTTTCAAAGTCAATATTTTTCCATTGCAGGGAAAGCACCTCGCCGATCCGCATACCAGTATAAATCAGCATCATATAAAGTGCTGCCATAGGAAAAGCATTGCGTGCCTGCCGAGCCGCTGTCATGAAAGCCCGTATCTCCTCTTTTTCAAGATAAAGCCGCTTTTGTTCTTCCTTCAGCACCAGGCACTCCTTTTCACTGCTGTACTGCTTCGGCAGAAATACATACTCCGTCGGATTTGCCGCTAGCAGCTTTTCGACGACTACAGCATATTTGAAAATCATCTTAAGGCATGACAGCGTCGTCGTAATAGTCGCCTTGCTCAGCTTCTTATCATAGAAAAGATGATTTATAAACTTACTGCACGATGCCGCGCTGATATCCTTCAGCTTCAGCCGCGTAGGGAAATACCTATCGATTCGCCTCATAGCACTTTTGTTGATAACCTGCGTAGAAATCTTGACGAAATTCTTATGATACTCAAACCAGTTATTCCACATGAAGTCATGCAGTGAGACATTAACAGCCTTCGTTACCACGTGCCCTGCATCAATCTCATTCTCCAGCTCCCGCGCCGCACGCTGCGCCTCCTTTTTCGTCGCAAAGCCACCGCGGATGACGCGCCTGCGCTTTCCCTGCGATGCTTTTTCCTGTTCAATACTGAAATACCAGCTATTATTTTTATTGTATACCCTTGCCATAGTCAACGCCCTTTCACTAACGTTGCTATGCCCGGTTATTGCCTAATTTCAGCTTAAACAAAAAGAAGACCCATGTCAATATGCGACATGAGCCTTTTGATACAATCAGCTGAAATGAGTTGTTTTGCTATCGCTGACACCGAGATATTCTTTCAAAGCGTTCTGAAGCAGATGCGAATAGTTCACTTTTTCTTTTTCCGCAAGGGTATTGAGCCAGCGAGGAATAGTTACAGTCTTTTTCATCGCACGGTTGGCCATCTTTTCACGGAACGGCGGCATCCATGCTTCAATCATCGCCAAAGTCTGATGCTGTTTGAGTTTTATCGCCGCCGGATCTGAAGGCGCGGGGATGGCTTCATCGTCTTCTTCCATGCCGTAGAGATGCAGCTGCAATGCTTCTTTGGCGTTCTTGAAAGCGTCCTGCATATTGTCAGCACAGGGCAAGCAGCCAGGCAGGTCAGGAAAGAAGATAGAAATGCCATCATCAGCAATATCGAAGATCGCCGGATACTGGTAAAAATCTTTAATTGTGGATTCCTCCTCGTATATACAAAAAAAGAAGGAGATTGGTATATAGCTTATTAT
>CATYZV010000270.1 GCA_958415865.1 uncultured Selenomonadaceae bacterium | reverse complement strand
CGGCGAATACGGCGAACCTCTGATGCTGCACTGCACTCACAGAAATCCGGAAGTAGGCACGAATTACAATACTCCTATGGCTGTGCATGATACCGCAATTCATGAAATCGACGTTCTGCACTGGCTCGTTGATGATGAATATGAATCTGCTCAGGTAATCATGCCGCGCGTTACGAAATATTCCCACAGCGAACTGAAAGATCCTCAGATCATGCTGCTGCGCACGAAAAAAGGTGTATGTATCGACGTTGAAGTATTCGTAAATTGCAAATTCGGCTACGATATCAACTGCGAAGTTGTCTGCGAAGACGGCGCAATCAAAATGCCTTGTGCAACGATCTATCCTTCCATCCGCAAGAATGCAGCTGTGGCTACGAAAATCGACACGGACTGCTTCGTAAGATTCAAAGATGCTTACGATGCTGAAGTACAGGCTTGGGTTGATGATGCAGCTAAAGGCATTATCGGCGGCCCGAATGCTTGGGACGGCTACTTAGCAGCTATCACTGCTGATGCACTCGTAAAAGCACAGCAGACCGGTGCAGTAGAATCCATTAAAACTGCAGTGGAAAAACCTGAATTCTACAAATAAGAATCGGACAATCGGTCATTAAAGCAGGCGGACAGGCGCGCTGCCTGCTCTGATATAAACTGAACTGACAAAAACCTTCATTAATATATACACATATACACAAACAGGCTTATATAAAATAGATTATCCAGGAGGATCAACACCATGAAAATTGGTTTCAATGAAGCTACTGCTCTCGAATGCAAAGGCCAGTCCCTGATGGCTGACCTCGAAATGTGCGAAAAATACGGTTTTGACTACATCGAAATCCGCTTTGACTGCGTAAAAGATTATCTCTTAGAAGGCCATACTCTGGAAGAATTGGCTGACTGGTTCAAAAACCACCACCTCAAACCTTGGGCTTACAACACGCTTATTTTCTTCAATCAGAGAAATGCTTTCGGCGAAAAAGAAATCGACAAGGAAGTTGACTTCATCTTAAAAGTATCCAAAGCTATCGGCATGAAGATGCTCATCACGGTTCCTTCTTTTGATGTAAAAGACAAGACGATCGGCGAAATAAAAGAAGAAGCTGTGGCAAGACTGCGCTATCTGGCAGATAAAGTCGGCGAAGATATGAAGATCTCGCTCGAATTCTGCGGCGCACCGAACTGCTCCATCAACCAGTTCGGCACGGCTTACGATGTAGTAAAAGCTGTTGACCGCCCCAATGTAGGCGTTACCGTGGATACTTTCCACTTCCATGAAATGTGCTCCAAGCTGTCTGACCTCGAAGCTGCTGATGCAAGCAAGATATTCGCTTACCACCTCAACGACTGCGAAGACCTGCCGCTCGGCTCCTGCGGCGATGATAAACGCCTCTGGCCCGGTGAAGGCGTAGTAGACCATGCAGGCATTGCAGCTGCTCTCAAGAAAATCGGCTTTGACGGCGTTTGCACGATTGAAGAATTCCGTCCTGAATATTACGCTATGAGCCATGAAGAAAATGTGAAGAAGGCTGCTCAGGTTACGAAAGATTTCGTAGCAAAATACTTCGGCTGATAAATAAAATCTCGCTAAACCTTTACTAATAAATTCGCTGCAGGGTATTGACCTGCCCTGCGGCCATACATAGGCATGGGCAGTGTTCATGCCGCAATAATGCAGATAAATTTTTCATAACGAATAAATCAAAGTAAAGGTAAGATTGATAGGAGGATTTAATTATGAAAATCGCATTTGACGTTGACGTACTGGCAAAACAGATGGACATCAACCGTATGGTTCATCAGGTGGCAGACTGGGGCTATAAATACATCGAACAGTCTCCGCACCCGCGCATCAATCCGTTCTACAAGCATCCGCTGTTTTCTAAAGAGTGTGAAGCTGAATACAGAAAAGCTCTAAAGGAAACGGGCGTGGAAATCTCTTCGTTCATCGTCGTATACCGCTGGTCCGGCCCGACGGAAGAACAGCGTCAGTTCGCAGTGGCAAACTGGAAGCGCATGATTGAAATCGCTGTCGATATGGGCGTGCCTGTCATCAATACGGAACTGTCCGGCGACCCGAATCAGCAGGAAATCTGCAATGGTATGTGGTTTAAATCCATGGAAGAACTGCTGCCGATCATCGAACGCGAAGGCCTGCGCGTGGAAATCCAGTCCCATCCGTACGATTTCTGCGAACTCAACAATGAAACCTGCGATCTCGTTAAATCCTTCCGCTCTAAGAACCTCGGCTACGTTTACTCCTCTCCGCACGGCTTCTTCTACGATGAAGGCAAGGGTGATGTTCGCTCCATGCTGCGCTATGCCGGCGATGAACTGACTCACGTGCTGTTTGCCGATACCTTCAACCAGACGCTCGACTGCCGCTATATTGCCAATCCGCCGTTCCTCAATTCCAGAGGCAGAGCAGATGTAACGATTCATCAGCATCTCGCTATGGGTGAAGGCGATGTAGACTTTGACGGTATCTTTGAAACGCTGCGCGAAATGGATTTTGCCAACAAGCAGCTCAAAGCAGACGCACCGAAAGTAGGCGGCGACAACATTGCCTGCGTATCCATGTTCGGCTTCCCTGAAAAGATGGCAAAACAGGCTCCTGAAGCTCGCGAACGCATTGAACGCGAACTTTTAGGCAAATAATAGACTGCTTATAAGATAAATAATACAGCTAAGGCAGATATATCGCCTGAGATGAGTCTCCTTAGCTGTTATTCTTAAAATTTTTGTTTTAAATTTTCTTAAAA
>CATYZV010000269.1 GCA_958415865.1 uncultured Selenomonadaceae bacterium | reverse complement strand
CTATAAGGCAATATATTATATTATACTATTAATCAAGAAGGAGGATTCTAATGAACCTATCCATCAAAATCCTAATTGCTCTAATTCTTTCCGTAGTCGCAGGGCTGCTGCTCGGCGAAGACAATCTGCCGTGGCTTAAGGGCTACATCGCTCCTATCGGCACCATGTTCATCAATCTCATCAAGATGATGATCGTGCCTGTCGTGTTCTCCTCGCTCGTCTGCGGCGTTGCCAGCCTCGGCGACATGAAAAAGCTCGGCCGCATTGGCATCAAAGTCATCATTCTCTACATGATAACGACGGCTATCGCCATCACGCTCGCACTCGCGCTCGCTTCCGTAATCCAGCCCGGTGTAGGTCTGTCCTTAGTGGCAGAAAAAGCTCCTGAAATCAAGGAAGCACCCAGCTTTATGGAAGTCATCACCGGCATGATACCTTCCAATCCCGTCATGACCATGGCTAAAGCAGAAATGCTGCCGCTGATCGTATTCTCGCTCGCTATCGGCATCGGCATCACGGCAAGCGGCGACAAAGGGCTGCCGCTCTTGAATTTCTTCAATTCACTGGCTGAAGTTTCCTACAAGCTCATCGACATGATCATGCGCTTGGCACCGTACGGCGTATTCGCCCTGCTCGTGCCTGTCGTAGCTGCCAACGGCCCTAAAGTGCTCCTGCCGCTGTTCTCCGTCATAGCCACCGTCTACATCGGCTGCATAATCCATGCCGCTGTCGTCTACTCCTCCATCACGTCCCTGCTCGGCAAGGTCAATCCGCTGCGCTTTTTCAAGGGCATCTCTCAGGCAATGCTGATCGGCTTTACCACTTGCAGCTCAGCTGCCAGCCTGCCTGTCAACATGAAGAACTGCGAAGAAAATCTCGGTGCAGATAAATCCGTCATCAGTTTCGTGCTGCCGCTCGGCGCGACCATCAACATGGACGGCACGGCAATCTACCTCGGTGTCTGCTCCATTTTCATCGCCAATGTCTACGGCATTGACCTCACCAGCGCACAGATGATGATGATAGTCCTGACAGGAACGCTCGCTTCCATCGGCACGGCAGGCGTACCCGGCGCAGGCATGATAATGCTAGCTATGGTGCTCCAGTCCGTAGGGCTTCCTCTTGAAGGCATTGCCCTCGTAGCCGGCATTGACCGCGTGCTCGACATGGCACGCACCTGCCTCAACATCACCGGCGATGCTGCTGTTACCATGGCTATCAGCCATTCTGAAGCCAAGCGATAAATTTTATTTCTTCGTCATAACGAAAAAACAGCAGTCCCACATTCAGGGCTGCTGTTTTTCATTGCCATAGCTCAAAATACCGTGGAAACTCTCCTGCCTGCCATATCAGCCAGATCCTCCAGCTGTTCCAGCTTGTCCGGCTCCGTTATGAACAGCACAAAAGATTCACTCTCTATATCTATCTGCCCTATGCAGGCATCTTCGTCAAACCACTGATTATCCAGATATCTGCACCAGTACGGTATCTCCTGCTCCTCAAATGATTCTTCCTCGCGCTCATAGCTGTACTCTTCATCGTCGCTGTCATCATAGCCGGCAAAATCATCTGCATCAATGCCCGAATCATCGTTTAAAAACTTTTCATCGAGCGGCAGGCGCAGCTGCTTAAAAGTGCGCAGCGAAGAAATGCCCCAGCCGAAATCCACTATCGAAGCCTGCCAGTCCAGCTCTACAGCGTACCTGTGATTGATCAAGATATCCGCCATGCCCAGCCACTGAGCATCTTCGGTAGAAATATCCTCCAAATTCATGCACCTGTCATTGTAATTTTCCAAATGGCTGCTGATATACGCATCCGTATCGCCAAGACACTCTTTAAGCTCTGCCTCTACCTCAGCATCACCGTCTGATATCATCGAGGATATCTTCAACAACACTTCCTGATAACTTTCTTTTTCCATGCTTACCTCCGCTAAATCTGCCGTAATCACTATTCCACTTCAAAATTTCTCTGCAATACTTATTCCCTGCCAAGTAGAAAAATTCCTCTTAGCAGAATGCGTTTTGCTGTGTTATAATTCTTCTATCATAACAATTAACATAAAATTTTGGAGGAATACCCAAATGCTTCATATAGGATGCCACCTTTCATCATCAAAAGGCTTTATGGCCATGGGACGCGAAGCCGTTGAGCTAAAAGCCGATACATTCGCTTTTTTCACCAGAAATCCCCGCGGCAGCAGAGCAAAAGACATAGACGACGACGATGTAAAAGCCTTCTTGGCCTTCGCCAAGGAGCACCATTTTCAAAAGCTCGTCGCTCATGCTCCCTACACCTTAAATCCCTGTTCCAACAGACCGGAAGTGCGCGAATTTGCCCGCCAGACCATGGCAGATGACCTAAAACGCATGGAAAAAGTCCCTGGCAATTACTACAATTTTCATCCCGGCAGCCACGTAAAGCAAGGAGCAGCGATCGGCATTGAAGCCATCGCCGGCTGCCTCAACGAAATACTCAACGAAAAACAGCACACTACCGTGCTATTAGAAACAATGGCAGGCAAAGGCACAGAAGTCGGCAGAACGTTTGACGAGCTGCGCGCTATAATAGACAGAGTACAGCTGCAAGACAAGCTAGGCATATGCCTCGACACCTGCCACATCTGGGACGGCGGCTACGACATCGTAAACGACCTAGACGGTGTGCTGGCAGAATTTGACAAAACCATCGGCATCAACAGATTAAAAGCCATTCATTTAAACGACAGCAAAAATATACTAGGCAGCCACAAAGACCGCCACGAAA
>CATYZV010000268.1 GCA_958415865.1 uncultured Selenomonadaceae bacterium | reverse complement strand
GAAAAATATCACGAAAATTATAATTATACAATGTATGGAAGCAGTTATGAATTAATATTTCATATCGTAATGTAAGCATAAGGAGGATTTCATCATGAGCATATCCAAAATTTTAGTACCGGTAGATGGTTCTGACAATGCCTGCAAAGCAGTGGACCAGGCAATCGATTTGGCTCAGAGATCTAAAGCATCGCTGGACTTCGTATACGTATCCAGCCATATCAACGAACACATTCCCAGCGACATCATCTTCAACCGCATCTGGGAAAAACTGCCCGCTGATGTCAAAGCTGAAAAACACGTAGAAACAGGCTCGCGCCCGAAAGCTATCATCAAAGTGGCAAAAGAACAGAACGCTGACCTCATAATCATGGGCAGCCGCGGCCTCGGCATTTTCAAAGGTGCATTGATCGGCAGCGTCAGCCAGAAAGTCATTGAAGATTCCCCTATCCCGGTAATGGTCGTAAAATAAAATATTACAGCATGACTGACGGGAGGGTTTGAAATGAAAAATATTCGTCCCTATAAATCACACACACCTAAGATAGCCAAGACGGCGTATGTCGATCCCAGTGCTGTCATAATCGGCGATGTTACCATCGGCGAATACTGCAGCATATGGCCGGGCGTAGTCATCCGCGGTGATTTTCAGCCTATAACGATAGGCGATTACACCAATATTCAAGACAACGCTACGCTGCACATCATGAGCGGCCATCCGCTCACCATCGGCAGCTATGTTACGATAGGGCACAATGCCATCGTGCATTGCAGCAAAGTCGGCGACAATGTGCTGATAGGCATGGGCGCACTCGTCATGGGCATGAGCGAAATAGGGGATAACAGCGTAATCGGAGCAGCTTCACTCGTTACCGAACACAAAAAGATTCCCAATGATTCACTCTGCTACGGCTCGCCTGTTAAAATACTGCGCGCCCTAAGCGACAGCGAAATCGAAGCACTCAAAGAAACGGCAGAGCGTTATGCCCGCGAAGCCCAGAGCTATAAAAAGTGGCTGGACGAAGAACAAGAATAAATTTAGGAAGTGGTATCATGAGAGAGAGAACGCTGGTATTGATAAAGCCCGATGCTGTAGTAAATTTCCACATCGGCAACATCATCAACCGCTATGAGCAAGAAAAATTCGATATCGTCGCTATGCGCATGCTGGAAATGGATGCCTGCCTTGCCTCCAAGCATTACGCAGAACACGTCGGCAAGCCGTATTACCAGAAGCTCGTTGACTTCATGCAGTCGGACAGGCTGGTAGCACTGGTCTTGGAAGGTGATGATGTCATTGCCCGCGTTCGCAAGCTCCACGGCAAGACCGACCCTAAATTGGCAGAGCCGGGAACCATACGCGCCGATTTTGCTGAGACGAAAACAGCAAATGCAGTGCACGCTTCCGACAGCCCGGCAAACGCTGAACGCGAAGTGCATGTGTTCTTCAGCGAAGCAGAAATATATCAACCCAACCACGGCATCGACTTTACCAAATTTAAATGAGGACAGGAGGAATAGCAGTTGTCAATCTGCACAAAAACAGGCGATAAAGGGACTACCTCGCTGTACACCGGCGAACGCGTGCCCAAGAATTCACAGCGCGTCAACGCTTACGGGACTGTAGATGAAGTAAGCTCAGCACTGGGTTTGGCACGTGCCTTTGCCAAAAACGCCGAAACAGCTCAGGTCATGCTAAAGCTAGAACAGATAAATATGTCTGTGATGGCAGACCTCGCCAGCATCGTCAAAGATGACAGTGCATATTATATAACGAAAGAAACGATAGACGATATCGAAGACGATATCAAGGATTTTGAATCCAGGCTGCCGCCAATGCGCAGCTTCATAATGCCGGGCCGCTCTAAAGCAGGTGCATTCCTCGATTTGGCACGCACCGTTACCCGCCGTGCTGAACGCGAAGTGCTTACTCTGGCAGAAACAGAAAAAGTCAACGACAACGTTAGAATTTACCTAAACCGCTTGTCCGACCTCGTTTTCCTGCTGATGCGCATAGAAGACGGCGACGCTAAACAATGAAAAATGCTCCCTGTGTAGTGAGCAGTGCTTTGTTTCACTGCTGCTATACAGGGAGCATTTTATATATACACTTTGAATAAATAAAAAAGAGGCTGACTCCTGAGGAATCAGCCTTATGAAATATATAACTATACAGGCGATTTTTACTGACCGGATTCGATCAGACCGTATTTGCCGTCCTTGCGTCTGTAAACTACGTTTACATCTTCAGTCTTGGCATCACGGTAAACGAAGAAATCATGGTTGAGCAGATTCATCTGCATGATGGCTTCCTGAACGTCCATCGGTTTTACGACGAAGCGTTTTGTCTTGATGATATTAGCCTCATCATCTTCAGCAAATTTGCCGGAACCTGCACCCTGCTGGGCGATGAATTCAGTTTTCATGCTGCCGGCGCGGAAACGTTTTTCCAGTTTTGTTTTATATTTACGAATCTGGCGTTCAATTTTTTCAATAACTAAGTCAATGGAGGTGTACATATCCATCGTGGATTCCTGCCCGCGCAGCAAGAGTCCCTGAACAGGTACGGTTACCTCTACAATATGGCGGTCTTTTGATACTGTAAGCAGGACGGTTATATCTCCAACATTATCGAAGTATTTTGTTACTCTACCGACTTTCTTTTCAACGTAGTCATGCAATGCAGGAGTTACCTCAATATTTTTGCCTCTAATAGTGAATGTTGCCATTTGCATTCATCCCCTTTTCTGTATCTTTAATATATAATATTCTACAG
>CATYZV010000267.1 GCA_958415865.1 uncultured Selenomonadaceae bacterium | reverse complement strand
ATTATAATAATAACGGAGTTTCTATGAACTATATTTTATATGAATACAGCGATTCCACAAGTGATAAAAAGACAGCTCTCGCCGATTTTCTCCATGTGGCAAAAGGCGACATCATCTCCTTTGCCGGAGCAGGCGGCAAGACAACCACTATTATGACCTTAGCACAGGAATTAGCAGGCAGAAATATAAAAACGCTGATCACTACAACGACAAAAATGTACTGGGAAGACAATGCCATTGAATCGGGCGATTGGAACGGACTGCTGCACTCACTTGATAAATACCGCCTTGCCATCTTTGGCACAAAAGTAGGCATGAAAATGCAGCCGGCTGACGAAGAGTTTTTTTGCAAGGCATCTGCACTTGCCGATGTGATGCTTATAGAAGCCGACGGTGCGCGCCGCCTGCCGTTTAAAATGCCACGCACAAAGGAGCCGGTGTATCTGAAGCATTCAAATAAAATAGTTTACCTCGCGGGCATGAGTGCTCTGAATAAGCCGATAAAAGAGCTGTTCAGCCCGGAACTGCTGGCAGATTTTCTCGGCAAAAAGGTCGACGACAAACTGACGGCAGATGATATAATAAACGTATTGCAAAGTTCTAAAGGCGCGTTTAAAGACACAGCCAATCGCGATTTATTCATCATCTTAAATCAAGCGGATGATGAACACGCCGCAGAACAGGCAAAATCTATAGCCAGGTATTTAACGCCAGCTCACCCGGCTATAAAAACAGCATACAGCTGCCATTATCAATCGATAATCAACAGGAAATGAGGCATATTTATGCAGAATATCTTAATCAAAGGAGCCGGAGATCTTGCCAGCGGAATAGCCTGGAGACTCAACAGAGCAGGCTTCAATATCATTATGACCGAGATCAGCCGCCCTTTGACCGTCCGCTTGACAGTTTCATACTCTAACGCTGTCTATTGTGGCAAGACAGAAATTGAAGGTATTACAGGCGTATTGGTACAAAACTTGCAAGAAGCAGATACAGTTTTGGAGCAAAAAACGATAGCCGTTATCGTCGATCCTAAAGCAAAAATAGCTGCTTCCTACAAGCCCGATGTGATCATAGATGCTATAATGGCAAAAAAAAATATCGGCACATCAATAGATGATGCACCGCTGGTGATAGGTGTCGGTCCGGGTTTTTATGCCGGCAGAGACTGCCATTATGTGATCGAGACAAAGCGAGGCCATTTTCTCGGCAGAGTAATTGAGCATGGCAGTGCGATTCCCAACACCGGCATTCCCGGCAATATCGGAGGCTACACCACCGAAAGAATCATACGTGCTGACGGCAGCGGCATCTTTCATTCCAAAGTACCCATCGGCACGAGCGTAAAAAAAGGCGATATCGTCGCCTACGTAGATGAAAAACCCATTTACGCCCAAATCAACGGCATCGTGCGCGGTATGCTGCACAGCGGCATCAAAGTCAGCAATATGATGAAATGCGGCGATATCGACCCGCGTGCAGAATACTCACACTGCTTCACCATCTCCGACAAGTCGCGTGCCATCGGCGGCGGTGCATTAGAAGCAGTTTTATACGGGCTGCGCCGTTTGCAGCAGAAAGGATAAAAAATGATATCACTAAAAGATTTTTGGACAGAAATAAAAAAAGAACTACAGGAAGGCCGCCCCGCCATGCTCTGCCTCGTCGCTGAAAAACAGGGTTCCGCCCCGCGCGGTCCCGGAGCACATATGCTGGTAAAACAAGACGGATCAACCTTAGATACCATAGGCGGCGGTGCGTTAGAATACGAAACAAAAACACAGGCATTAAAACAGCTCGCACAAAAAACCTCCTCACTACGCCATTTTGCGCTAAATAACAACGATGCTGCCGACGAAGGCATGATATGCGGAGGACAGCTCTCCGTCCTGCTGCTATACCTGTCAGACAAAGACCTGCCGCAAATAGAAAAAGCCCTGACTCTAACCAACCATCGCCTCGTACTCAGTGCAGACTGGCATCAAGGTATATACACCTTTGCCATCTACAGTTTAGAAGAAACATTCCCGTTAAAACAAGAATTGCTAGATAAACATAAAAACACACTGCTCACCTTAGACAAAGAAACACACAGCGGCAGCTACCGCGAAATCTGCCGTCAGCTACCCACACTCTACCTATTCGGAGGCGGCTGGGTAGCCCAAGAACTAGCAAAACTTCTGCCTGCACTAGAATTTGACTACGTACTGATCGAAGAACGCCCCGAATTTGCCTCACACCGCTTATTCCCGACAGCACAAAACATAATCATCACCGATTATGACGATTTTACAGCTGACCTGCAAATAAAACCATCAGATTTTACCGTAGTAGTAACCAGCGGGCACCGCAAAGACACAGCCGTACTGAGCCAGCTGCTCAATATAGCCCCCGCCTACATCGGAGCTATCGGCAGCCGCCGCAAAAAAGCCATCATCGGCAAATACCTCAAAAAACACGGCTTTTCCGATGAACAGATAAACAGCATTCATCTGCCAATCGGCTTGAATATAAACGCCCAGACACCTACGGAAATAGCCATAAGCATTGCAGCTCAGCTCATAGAATGTCGGGCATCGTTATAAAAGTTGACACTTTACACATTGTGCTAGTTGAAAATTTGGATTGAAAAAAAGTTCAACAAGAGTAAACTTCTAAGTATCTCACCACAAAGAAGGAATTACTCATGTTGAACCAACTCCATTGTAAGCCAAATACCGTTAAATATCAAGTTCAATTATATAAATGGTACAAAATTCTAAAGCCTCTCTATGA
>CATYZV010000266.1 GCA_958415865.1 uncultured Selenomonadaceae bacterium | reverse complement strand
GTTTTTTAATTAATATTATTTTATCTTCACAAATTTTATTCATGACATCTTTTAAGCAGATACACGCCTAGGCCAAACAGCAGTGCAATCGTTATCAGCAGGCAGATTATATCGGTCAATGTGCCTGCCGTAAACGTATCGGCACGCAGCAAGTCATTGGCTATGGTCAGGGGCAGTACGCTGATGACGCGCTGAAGCCAATGCGGTAAATTGTCGATGGGGAAGAATGTGCCGCAGAAGAATGTCATGGGCATTATTATGAAATTCAGCACGGAGGACAAGGCATCGGGGTTTTTAATCCAAAGGCCGATGGCTATGCCCAGCACGCCGAAGCAGACGGCGGACAATAGTATGCCGACGAGTGCCGCGGCATTCAGCATAGGCACGTCAAAAAAGAGCATAGCCAGCAGGTAGATCACGCCGCCGGAAATGAAGCCGCGCGTAACGCCGGCAAGGGTTATGCCAAAGAGCACCTGCAAGGGCGAAATAGGGCTTAACAGCAGTGTCTGAAACGTCTTGAAGTAGAACCGCCCGACGCTGACGGACAGTGCTGTCTGCTGGAAGGCATTCATCATTATGGTTATGCTGAGCATCCCTTTGGCCAGAAACGGCAGGTAGCCGCCCTGTACCTGCATGACGGGGCCGATGCCCAGCCCGAAGGCGAACAGGTAAATCAACGGGAACATTATCGTCGAAAAAATGTAGCCCAGCTTGCCCATCTTCTTTTGCAACAGGGACATTTCACGCCGGTATACGGAAAACCAGTCGAACATGTTTACCATATCAGTGCACCTCCCTGCCGATGAAGCGCAGAAATGCCTTTTCCAGCGTCAGTGCTTCTTTACTGTCTTTTGCCATGATGTGCTTGAGATTTTCTGCCGTGTCGACGGCTAGCAGCCTGCCGTCCTTCAATATGGCTATGCGGTCGCATAATTCTTCTGCTTCTTCCATATAATGCGTCGTGATTACTATGCTGATGCTATGGCGGCGCAGTTTTTTTATTTCCGCCCAGATATCGAGGCGCACATCAGGGTCCAGCCCAACACTAGGCTCGTCCATCAAGAGCAGCTCCGGCTTAGCGAGCAGGGCGCGGGCTATCATCGCCTTGCGTGCCATGCCGCCGGACAGTCTGTCGATGCGGCGGTCCTGCCAATCGGTCATCGAGAATTGTTCTATTATATCAGCTGCTGCTTTTTTCGGCTGCGGCACTTTGTAGAGCCGGGCGTAGCTTACGAGTGCTTCGCGCACGGTAAATTCACGCTCCATATTGTTTTCCTGCATCACGTAGCCGAGAGCTTTTTTCACCTTTTGGCGATATTGAACAGCATCTATGCCCGTTATTTTTATATGTCCCGAATCGGGCAGGGAAAGTCCGGAGATGACCTTCATCATCGTCGTCTTGCCCGCGCCGTTGGGGCCGAGCAGGCCGAGTATTTCACCGGGTGCGACGCTCAGCGAAATATCGTGGAGCACCTGCTTTTCCTTATACGATTTATTTATCTTGTCTAATTCCAATACCTGCATCAGCTGTCTGCTCCTTGCCTTAGGTCGTAGGGAATGCAGACGAGGTAATCTTTATCATTTTTGTGCAGCGTCATCACGCTCGTTTCCACGTCGTAGAGATCGCGCAGGATTTTTTCCGTGAATACCTTTTCCACCGGACCGTCAGCGAAGATTTTGCCTTTTTTGACGGCGACGAGTCTATGGGAGAAGCGCGCGGCGTGGTTGAGGTCGTGCAATACCATTATGACGGTGATTTTCTTCGTCCGATGCAGATCGTAGACGAGGTTCATCAAGTCGAGCTGATGTTTTATATCGAGATACGTGGTCGGCTCATCGAGCAATAGTATCTGCGGGTCTTGGGCTATAGCCATAGCGAGCCAGGCGCGCTGGCGTTCGCCGCCCGAGAGGGTATCGAGCCGGCGGTAGCGCATACCGGAAGTGTTCGTCTGCTCCAGTGCCGCTTCTATCATATCCGTATCTTCATTTTTCGGCGTGCCGAACATACTTTGATGCGGCATTCTCCCGTAGCATACGAGGTCGTAGACCGTCATGTCGGGCGGTGCAGTCGAGCTTTGCGGCAGTATGGACATTTTTTTCGCTACGTCCGAAGGCTTCATCGTCTGAATATCTTTTCCTTCTAATAATACTGTGCCATGCGTCGGCTGCAATAGGCGGCCCAAGGATTTGAGCAGCGTCGATTTGCCTGAGCCGTTGGGACCGATTATGGAGATTATCTCTGATTTATCTACATTAAAATCGAGCTTGTCCGCAATTACGCGCGCTCCATATTGAAGTGTCAGTTTATCTGCCTGTAATATCATCGCCTGTTCATTCCTTTCTTTAATAAATAGAGGAAGAACGGCGCACCGATGAACGACATGAACACACCGACCGGCACTTCAATCGGTGCAAATGCCGTGCGTGCCACCGTGTCAGCGGCTATCAGCAGTATGCCGCCGAAGATAGCAGAGCTTGGCAGCAGGTAATTGAAGTCAGAGCCGACGATAAGGCGCATCATATGCGGCACTATGAGGCCGACGAAAGTCAGCATCCCCGCCACGCTGACGGCGGATGCCGCCAATAGTGCAGCCAGTGTAACGAGGAAAAAACGTGCCCTTTCCACGCGCGTGCCGAGGCTCTTTGCCACATCGTCGCCCAGCTGCAGGGCATTGAGATAGCGGCAGCCGAGAATGGTGCCGAACAGGCCAATGACGGTATACGGCAGAATCATCGTTACGTGCTTCCACGAAGCACCGGAAAAGCTGCCCGCCATCCAGTTGACCGTGCCTTGAATCTTGTCCGAGAAAA
>CATYZV010000265.1 GCA_958415865.1 uncultured Selenomonadaceae bacterium | reverse complement strand
ATCACAGGCAAAGGATTAAAATTCGGCATCGTCGTAGCACGCTTCAATGAATTCATCACCAGCAAGCTCTTGGGCGGCGCACTCGACACGCTTCACCGCCACGAAGCAGACGATGATAATATCGACGTAGCATGGGTTCCCGGCGCGTTTGAAATCCCTGTAGTGGCAAAAAAAATGGCTGAATCGAAAAAATACGATGCAGTGCTCTGCCTCGGCGCAGTAATCCGCGGAGCAACGAGCCATTACGATTACGTCTGCAACGAAGTATCTAAAGGCGTGGCACAGGTAGGACTGCAGACTGGCGTGCCCACCATCTTCGGCGTAGTTACGACTGAAAACATCGAACAGGCTGTAGAACGTGCCGGCACAAAAGCAGGCAACAAAGGTTCTGACGCAGCTATGGCAGGCATGGAAATGGCAAATCTGCTAAAGAAATTTTAATTGAATAGCGGCAATAGAAAAGCCGGCAGCTGTATAAACACAGCTGCCGGCTTTTTATTATCTAAGTTAAGTTCTATATTATTTTTTGAACATATCGTGCGCTATCATGTATTCAGCGATCTGCAGAGCATTCAAAGCTGCGCCTTTTCGGATCTGGTCGCCGCATACCCAGAGGTTGAGCGCGTTGGCGATGGAGTAATCCTTGCGGATTCTGCCTACGTATACATCATTTTTGCCGGAGGTCATCAAAGGCATCGGGTATTCCATTTCTGCCGGATTGTCCTGAACAGTAACGCCTGCAAAGCCGTCGAGAGCTTTCTTCACAGCGTCGAGGCTGACTTCTTTTTCCAGTTCGATGTTGACGGATTCAGCATGGCTGCGGAACACGGGCACGCGGACGGTCGTAGCGGTGATGCCGATTTCATCGTCTTCGAGTATCTTGTGCGTTTCATTGATCATCTTCATTTCTTCTTTAGTGTAGAGATTGTCTTTGAAAACGTCGATCTGCGGAATGAGGTTGAAGGCGATCTGGTAGTGCTTGGGCAGAGATGCGCCGGGCAGGATCTTCGCCGTTACGGGCTTGCCTTCGACGATTTCATGCACCTGATCGTCGAGTTCTGCCATAGCTTCCTTGCCGCCGCCGGACACAGCCTGATAAGTAGAAACGACGATGCGCTTGATGCGGGCGAGGTCGTAAATCGGCTTTAAAGCCATGACCATTATGATGGTCGAGCAGTTCGGGTTGGCGATGATGCCTTTATGCTTGGCAATGGCCTGCGGATTTACTTCAGGCACTACGAGCGGTACTTCAGGGTCCATGCGGAATGCGCTGGAATTGTCGATTACGACGGCACCGGCATCGACTGCGGGCTGAGCGAATGTCTTGCTGGCTGCGCCGCCTGCAAACAGTGCGATTTCCACATCTTTGAAGCTATCATTCGTAGCTTCTTCTACCGTGTATTCTTTGCCCATGAACTGAATCTTTTTTCCTGCTGAACGTTTGGAGGCAAGCAGCTTCAACTCATTAAAAGGGAAATTGCGTTCTTCGATTAAGTTCAAAAATTCCTGACCTACAGCACCGGTCGCGCCGAGGATTGCTACATTGTATTTTCTCAAGAAATCCATCTCCAATATCTATATAATAATTAATCCATTATCTTGTCTAAATTCTGGGTAAGGCCCGGAGCCAATGCTCTTACTTTCTTGCAGGCGAGCACTACGCCCGGCATGAAGGAAGTGCGGTCTATCGAATCGTGGCGGATGGTCAAGGTCTGACCCAAGCCGCCGAAGATACATTCCTGATGAGCTACGTAGCCGGGCAGGCGGACACTGTGAATGTGCATGCCGGCGTAATTTGCTCCGCGCGCGCCGGGCAGTTTTTCCTTTTCATCCTTATGGCCCTGCTGACGTTCGCCGCGGACTTCTTTTATCATTTCAGCCGTTACGAGTGCCGTGCCGGACGGCGCATCGAGCTTGTTGTCGTGGTGCAGTTCGATGATTTCCACATCGGGCATATATTTAGCTGCTTCAACGGCGAATTTCATCATCAAGACTGCACCGATGGCAAAGTTTGCCGCGATGAAGCAAGGCGTATTGTTTTCTTTTGCGATTTTATCCAGCTGAGCTTTCTGCTCGTCGCTGAGGCCGGTCGTGCCGATGACGGGGCTTACACCGTTTTTGAGAGCGAGGCTTGCCGTGCCGAATACGACAGCAGGCTGAGTGAAATCGACCATCACATCGGGCTTCGTTTCGTCGATCGTCTTTTGCAGATCGGTCGAAATGATAACGCCCGTCTTGCCGCAGCCTGCTTTGTCGCCTGCATCCATGCCGCCGACGATATCGACTGCGCCGACGAGCTGCAGATCTTTGTCATTGACTACAGCACTTACTACGGTGCTGCCCATGCGGCCGTGTGCACCGTTTACAATTACTTTTATCAAGAATAACATCTCCAATTTCATCTATTAAACTATGAACATTATTATAATGGTAAAAGACGCTAAAAGCAAATATTTTTTGTATAAAATATATTTTACGCCCGCGTTTTTTTATTTTTATAGCTGTGAAAATACCAGATTACAGCGTAAAGCGCACAGGCTAACACAATTACAATCATAAGACGGTCCATATTGTCTTGGTAATTCACTACATCATGGCCGATTATGACCTCCAGCGAAGTCGAAGGAAACTTGCCGATGAGGTTTGCCAATGCGTAATCTCTGAGGCTGATGCGGCTGACCGCACCCAGTGCCGTCAAAATCCCCGAAGGAAAATACGGCATAGCGCGCAGTATCAGCATGATCTTAAAGCCGTTCCTGCCGCTGAAGTCATCCGCTTTCTGCAAGTACTTGCTCTTGGCAATGAGCTTTTCCGCCGACGAGCGCAGAATCGTGCGCATCAGCATAAA
>CATYZV010000264.1 GCA_958415865.1 uncultured Selenomonadaceae bacterium | reverse complement strand
ATCTGCCTGTATTGACTTGGATTCGATTTGTAGTATGGTGCGTAGCCGGTCTTCTTGTATACTTCGGCTACAGCTATAAGCATTCAAAGATAACTTCTAAATGATATATTCCCATAGCATAAAAAGCGGACTGGTTGATCTTATTTCGATCATATCAGTCCGCTTTTTGCTGTATCAAATGGAGTCTTTAAAGTGGAGATCATATTCTTTCATTTTGCGTATGATGCTGGTATGGGAAAGTCCTAAGGCGGCACCGAGCTTGCGCGAGGAGTTGAAGTGTTTCATTGCAGCTTGAATGACATTTTTTTCCGTATTTTTTACGGCTTGAGAGAGGTTAAAATTAGGTGTTTCTGTTTTTAATGGGAGTGCAGATACCTGTTCGCTTTGCAGAATGATATCATCAGCTGTGATGATAGGCATGCGAGCGACGTTGACGGCGCGTTCGATGATATTGCTGAGTTCACGTACATTGCCGGGATAATCGTAGGATTTTAATTTGTCGAGTGCTTCAGGTGATAGGGTCTTGACGATTCCGTTGACGGCTATGGAAGCACTTTGCAGCAGATGCTCTGCCAGTAACGGAATATCTTCGCGCCGTTCACGCAGCGGCGGCAAATACAGTGGTATTACATTTAACCGATAATAAAGATCTTGGCGGAACATGCCGTTTTTGACCATCTGTTCCAAGTTGCGGTTGGTAGCTGAAATGATGCGCACGTCGATGGGGATTTCGCGGTGTCCTCCGAGGCGGCGGACGGTGTGTTCTTGCAGTACGCGCAGCAGTTTTGCCTGCAAGACTGCGGATATATCACCTATTTCATCGAGAAACAGGGTACCGCCGCGGGCCAGTTCAAACAGCCCAAGTTTGCCGCCTTTGTTGGCTCCGGTGAAGGTGCCTTCTTCGTAGCCGAATAACTCACTTTCCAGCAGTGTATCGGGAATGGCTGTGCAGTTGATGGCGAGAAAGATATTTTCATGGCGGGGAGAGGCGTTGTGGATAGAACGGGCAAACAGCTCTTTGCCGGAACCTGTTTCGCCGCGTATCATGATGGTGGAATTGCTTATAGCGTAATGGCGAGCTGAGGCGATTACTTCCTGCATGACATGACTTTGATGAATTATATCGTCAAAGCTGGTGGAAGGCTGCCCTGTGATTTTCTGATAAAGCTGACGTACCGTATCCATATCGCGGATGATAGCTACGCCGCCGGTCAGGCTGCCGTGTTCATCGAGTATGGGCTGGCTGCTTACCATATAGCGGCTGTTGTATTCTTCGGCATAGACTTCGTGGTGCAGGTATTTTTTGCCGGTAGTGAGTGTTTTTTGCAGCAGTTTGCAAAAAGGCAGAGCTTTGCTGATGTTCTGTCCTAAAATATCGGGATTGGGAAGCTTGAGAATTTTGACAGCCGTTTGATTGATGTAGAGGATGATGCCGTTTTTGTCAGTGCGGATAATTCCTTCATTAATAGTGTTGAAAACAATTTCCATCTGCTTGAGTTTTTCAATATGGGGCATCATCATTATATGCTCTACGCTGATTATATCCGGCAGCTGGTTTATTTCAGTGCATAACTTATGCTCATTTTTATAAGATAAGGTTTCGGTTTCTAAATAAGTGATATTTTTTACGACTTCCATGGAGACTATATTTATATGGTATTTTAATAGTATTTGGGAGATGTCATGGACGATCCCATGGCGGTCTTTGTTTTCGATGCGAATTTTCATGATGAAAAGCCTCACGAGATTAATATGTTAATTTTCGTCGCTGTTAGTTTTCAATACCCTTGCGTGCTTGAACTCCCTGTTTGAAATAGTGCTTTATTTCTTTCATCTCGGTAACTAAGTCGGCACGCCGGCAGAGCCATTCAGGTGCCCGCCTGCCTGTGCATACTACTTCCGTATCAGTCGGCACTGTATCCAAGAACGTTTCAAGCTGCTCGCGTGTCAGCAGCTCATAAAACAATGCCATATTGACTTCATCTAAAACAACGAGATCGAATTTTGCAGTATCAAGCTGTTTTTTTACATCGTTTAAGAGCTGTATAGCCAACTCTACATAATCAGCAGGCGGATGACCGGGCGGATAGACGCGCAGCATATCGCCCCAAGCGCGTATCTGTTCATCTGTCAGCATACCTTCTTTGGCGATAAAATACGGTTTGCCTGTTGTCTGCAAAATCAGCTGAGGGGCGAATTTCTTTAAGATATCCTGTTCGCTGTACGCCAGTCCTTTCATGAACTGAGCAAAGTAAACCCTATAGCCGGCTCCGAGGCTGCGCATAGCAAGCCCCACTGCCGCTGTCGTTTTTCCCTTGCCGTCGCCGGTATAAATTTGCAGCATAATAATAGACCCTTTCTGAATAAATTATCTGTTGTCGATTTTTTCCAGGCTGTAGAGATCGTGCGTTTCAAAGCGTTTGTCGGCAAGCTGTTCATATTTAGTGCCGGGTCTGCCGTAATTCGTATACGGGTCGATGGAGATACCGCCGCGCGGCAGGAACTTGCCCCATACTTCAATATATTTAGGATTCATCAGCTTAATGAGGTCTTTCATGATGATATTGACGACATCTTCATGGAAATCACCGTGATTGCGGAAGCTGAATAAATACAGCTTTAAAGACTTGCTTTCCACCATTTTGATATCCGGCACATAAGAAATATAGATTGTACCGAAATCAGGCTGTCCTGTAATAGGGCACAGTGTAGTAAATTCAGGGCAGTTGAATTTTACCCAGTAATCGTGATCAGGATGCTTGTTGTCAAATGTTTCTAATACATCAGGACGGTAATCAAAATCGTATTTTACGTTCTTTTGACCGAGCAGTGTTATATCTTTTGTTTCTTGTGCAGTTCTCATAAAATCAATCCTTTATAAT
>CATYZV010000263.1 GCA_958415865.1 uncultured Selenomonadaceae bacterium | reverse complement strand
AATTGATTATACAATTTTGACCTAGATTCATGTCAATTTGCAATTTTACAAAACAGTTTCTGTTTGATAAAATTAATTAAGATTGACAATTCTTCTCTATAATACATTGACAATAGGTGATAAAATGACAAAATTAAGAGCACTGCTGATTATACTCGTCATCTCTTGGCTGCTGCGCGGCGTGGGCAATTCCGTCGCTGCGGGGCTGGGCAATTACTTCGTGCTGACTTCGCTCGTACTCGGCGCGTTCGGCTCTATTCCCGCTTATATCGCATCGCGCAAGGGGCGCAATTTCGGCAAATGGTGGCTCTATGGCTGGCTGCTGTTCGGGCTGGCTATAATCCATTCCGTAATCATAAAGCCGGAAAAATAACGGACTCCGGTATTTCCAACGGTTTTGTGCCGGAAATACCGGAGTTTTTTTATTTGTTCGGATCGCAGTCTTTGCAGTAGCCGAAGATCTCCAGATTGTGTCCCAGTACGTGAAAATTCTTTTCTTTCAGCTCAGGAATCAACGCGTCCATCGGGCAGCTGTACATAGGGATGATCTTGTGGCATTTAATGCAGACGGCGTAATGCCTATGCTCAAAGCGGTTAAGCTCATATACCGCCATTTCACTGCCGGCGATATTCGTCTTTAGCACGGCATCTTTTTCCACCAGCATTTCCAGTATGCGGTAGACCGTAGACAGCCAAGTATTTTCACCTTTTAATTTTATTTCAGCATAGATATCAGCAGCACTCAGCGGCTTCTTCGCTGCCAGCAGCACGTTGATGACGCTTTCGCGCTGCTTCGTTTTCTTCACGCCTTCCGGCCATGTGAATTTTGCTTTTCCCAATATAATTCGCCTCGCTTGCCATCTTTTACATAATATTATAACACAAATTTATTCTTGTGATGAATGGCTGAGCTTCTTGACGAGCAAGACGATGAGCAGCACGAATACGGAGACGAGTGCTGTAAAGCCGCCAGGTGCTACGTTTAAATAATACGAGATGAACAGAGCCGACATGATGTCGAGGACGCTGAACAGCACCGAGCAGATGAGCGTCGTCTTAAAGCCCTTGTTAAGCTGCAGTGCCGTCGCCACGGGGATGGCTATCATGGAACTCAATACCAGCACGCCGACGATGCGTATCGACATAGAAACAGCCGATGCTACCAAAATCGCGAATACGTAATTTATCAATTTTACCCTGACTCCGGCGATGCGTGCCGCTTCTTCGTCATAGGCGATGTAGACGAGCTGGTCATAGAAGAATATAAGCGTCAGCACGGAGATTATACTGAGCACCAGCACGAGCACCATATCCGTCTGAGTAACGGTCAAAATACTGCCGAATAGAAATGAATCGGCATTTGCCTTGAGCTTGCCTGAGCTTATCAAGGTTATCGCTATGCCGACGCTCAGTGCCAGTATTATCGTCAAAATCAAATCGGTGTATTTTCTGAAGTAGCGGCGCAAAAATTCAATGAGGGCACCGCAGATAGAGGTGAAGATGAACGCCCCCAAAATCGGATTCTGCCCGCTCAGCAATCCCAGCGTAACGCCTGCCAAGGAAGCGTGCGACAGCGTATCGCCGATCATGGAATAGCGGCGCAGTACGAGGAATATACCGATGCACGGGCACAGTATGGACATGCAGACGGAGATGAAGACTGCATTCTGCATAAAAGAGTAACTTAGCATGGTTAAGATCAGCCTTTCTTTAGAGTATAGAGCGGATTGTGCAGAAATTCATCTGCGTACTGCTGCGGCGAGCACAGATGGCCTTTGCCGCTGACGAAATGATATATCAAGGTCGAATTGGAAATCGCCGCATCAAGATTGTGCTCTACCGATACCACGGTCATGCCGTATTTGACATTTATCTTTTTAATCAGCGCGTATATTTCCTTCTGGCTTGGCACATCCACGCCGGTCGAAGGCTCGTCGAGCACCAATAGCTCCGGCTTGCCCAGCAGGGCGCGCGCTATCAGCACCTTTTGGCACTGCCCGCCCGACAAAGTGCCCATCAGAGCATCGGCAAAAGCCGTCATGCCCACGCGCTGCAAGACATCGTCAGTGGCTGACTTGTCCTTTATCTTCAGCAGGCGGCGGTAGGAATTCAGCATTTCCTTGACCGTTATAGGAAACTGCGTATTGGAAAAATCATTGCGCTGCGGCACGTAGCCTATTTTCTTCGTGCCGACCTTTATGCTGCCGCGCGTCGGCTTCAAAAAGCCCAGCATGAGCCGCATAAAAGTCGTCTTGCCGCAGCCGTTTTCACCTACAACGGACACGTATTCGCCGTCGTGAATATCGAGCGTTACGCCGTTCAAGAGGTACGGCGCACTGCCTGTATAGGAAAAATAAAGGTCTCTCGCTTCTATCATAATAACTGCATCCTCTCTAAATACAATCTTAAAACATATTTCCTATTATAAATCTAATTGCACATAATTCGCAAGTGCATATATAAAAAAAGCCGCCTACAAATCTGTAAGCGGCTTTTGGAGTGTGCTATATGCCTTAAATTATGCAAGCATATCGTCTTTTTTATCGAGGATAGCTGCCACGGCTGCGCAGGCAGGGCAGTCGCAGAATTTTGCACCTTCAGCTTTTATCTGTTCAGCGTGCTTGCCGATATTAGCAGCCATTTCTGCGCCGAATACTTTTAATCCCGCATCGGATTTTGCAAAGGCGATGAGACCGTCGATCGGCATGATATCTGCTTCCAGTTCAGCGATGTACTTCTTCGTTTGAGCTGCTTCGCTGCCAGTGCCGACAGCGTTTAGCCAAGCCTGAGCTGCGGCTTTAGCTTCAGCAGAGCAGGAGGGAGCTGCGATTAAATCGTTAGTTTTTTCTTTTACGTAAGCGAGTGTCTGTGCGTTCATTGTAAATACCTTCCTTTATAC
>CATYZV010000262.1 GCA_958415865.1 uncultured Selenomonadaceae bacterium | reverse complement strand
TCCAAAACCAAAGCATACACGACGAAAAAGGAACTACAAATCGTGAGATTGTAGCAAAACATCTAGTGTAGATATATTTGTCTATATTTTTAGTAGCAGGACGAACATGGCTAATTTAGAAGAAAAAAACACCGATACAAATGCCGATGAACAGATAAAGATTCATCTGGATGAACAGAGTGCTGAAGTCAGTGCTGTAGAAGGTGCATATGGAGCTAGCCAGATTCAGGTTTTAGAAGGCTTAGAAGCTGTGCGCAAACGCCCCGGTATGTATATCGGCAGTACATCAGCGCGTGGTCTGCATCATCTCGTCTATGAAGTTGTAGATAATAGTATTGACGAAGCATTAGCTGGTTACTGCACACATATAGAAGTAGAAATTCATAAGGATAACAGTATTTCCGTTACGGATAACGGCCGCGGTATACCAGTAGATATGCACGAAAGTGGCAAGCCTGCTGTAGAAGTAGTATTGACAGTACTGCATGCCGGCGGTAAGTTCGGCGGCTCCGGATATAAGGTGTCCGGCGGTCTGCACGGTGTAGGCGTATCAGTTGTAAATGCACTGAGCTCGTTCATGGATGTAAAAGTAAAACGCGATGGCAAGATTTATGAAATATCATTTAAGAAGGGCGTTACAGAGCAGCCGCTGCACGTCATCGGAACGACTGATAAAACAGGCACGTACGTCCATTTTCTGCCGGATCCGACTATATTTGATGAAACAGTCTATGATTATGATACACTCAAGCATCGCCTGCGTGAGCTGTCATTCTTAAATCGCGGTGTTACTATCACTTTAACGGATGACCGCGGTGATGAGCCTAAAAAGGAAGTATTCCATTTTGAAGGCGGTATAAGCTCTTTCGTAGAACACTTGAATCGCAATAAGGAAGTTATAAATCCTGAGCCTGTTTACTTTAACGGCACAAAAGATACAACCGTTGTAGAAATTGCTTTGCAGTACAATACGAGTTACAGCGAGAATATCTACAGTTTTGTAAATAATATTAATACTGAAGAAGGCGGTACTCACTTAGCAGGCTTTAGGAGTGCATTGACTCGTGCCGCTAATGATTTTGCCCGCCGTCAAGGTATTATCAAAAGCAATGAAGACAACCTTGTCGGTGAAGATATCCGTGAAGGGCTCACTTGTGTAATCAGCTTAAAGATTCGTGAACCACAGTTTGAAGGCCAGACGAAGACGAAGCTCGGCAATTCAGAAGTTCGAGGCATTGTTGATTCCATCGTTACAGAAGGTTTATCAGAGTACTTTGAAGAAAATCCGGCAGTGTCTAAGAAGATCATTGAAAAATCTATCATGGCATCGAGGGCACGTGAAGCTGCTCGCAAAGCACGTGAACTGACGCGCCGCAAAAATGCGCTGGAAGTAAGTTCCCTGCCCGGTAAATTGGCTGACTGCTCCGTTAAAGATCCTGAGCAGGCGGAAATTTATCTCGTTGAAGGTGATAGTGCAGGCGGTTCTGCAAAACAAGGCCGTGATCGCCGCTTTCAAGCTATACTCCCTCTGCGTGGTAAAATTTTAAATGTAGAGAAAGCTCGCCTTGACAAGATATTGAACAATGAAGAAATTCGCACGATGATCACAGCTTTCGGCAGTGGTATCGGTGAGGATTTTGATATAGCTAAGCGCCGCTACAGCAAGATCATCATCATGACAGATGCCGATGTTGACGGTGCTCATATCCGCACTCTGCTGCTGACGTTCTTCTATCGTTATATGAAACCGCTAATAGAACACGGTCATGTCTATATTGCACAGCCGCCGCTCTACCAGATACGCAAGGGACGCAGTCATTGGTATACGTACAGCGATGAAGAACTGGCAGCAAAGTTAGATGAAGTAGGCCGTGATGGCATCAATGTGCAGCGTTATAAAGGTCTTGGTGAAATGAACCCTGAACAGCTTTGGGAAACAACCATGGATCCTGAAAAACGAACAGTACTTCAGGTGCATCTATCCGATGCAGAAGAAGCAGACTCTATTTTTACCGTATTGATGGGCGATAAAGTAGAGCCGCGCCGCCGCTTTATTGAAGAACACGCAAATCTGGTACGCAACTTAGATCTTTAATACGATTTTTGGATTTAATAAAAAACCGCAGCCGATCCTGTTTTTACAGAATTGACTGCGGTTGTTTTGTATCTTAGTGATTCATTTTATCGAATTGAGTTTATTTACAAGCTGAGAAGCATTTTCTCCGTTTTCAGAGACCATGATCGCTTGCCTGCCCATGTAAATAGTACCGCTGCTTTGCGTTGCTGCCGGTGGATTTTTAGGATTGTTGTGATAAACAGCAGCCAAGTTTCCGGCTATCATAAAAGCACGTTCCTGTGAGCTCATGTCATTGGCCGGAACAGGAATGGTAAAAGGTTTGTTTTTGATAAAGATTTCTCCTGTATTAGCATCTACTCTTACATTGTTATTGCTGAATTCGGTCAACTTTTTCGAATAGTTGTTGCGGCGTGATTCGTGGCTAGGATGATCGGACGGAGAGAACAGTTCACCGACGAAGTTTTGTTTTGACTTGCCCATCTTATCTATAAAACGCTGCCAGGTAGCTGCACCGGCACCGATATTGTATCCTGCTCCGACAGTATAGTCAAAAGCGATGTCATCTGCCTGCTGTTCCTGTTTTTTAGTAATTCCTTTAGCTATCATATTATTAGAAACAACTTGAGTGCCGATTATAGACAGTGCATCAGGATTTTGGGAAGCATAGAGACCTGCGAGCAGCTGGATAGAAAAACTTTTTTTCGTAGAGCTCTGTACATGGCGTTCCTGTCCGTGCGCCAGTTCATGGGCTACGACTACAGCCAGTTCATCCTGATTGTTATTGAGCAGTTTAAACATACCTGTATTGACGCTTAAATTATGACCTACAGTACAAAACGCATTGTATTCTTCC
>CATYZV010000261.1 GCA_958415865.1 uncultured Selenomonadaceae bacterium | reverse complement strand
ATATTACTTTATATGTATTTATGTTCTTATTTGTGTATATTGAGCTTAGGATGTGATTTTTGTTGAAGACTGCCATTTACCTCAAGAGTGAACGGTGCAAGGGCTGCGGCATTTGTGTCGCATTCTGCCCTAAAGCTGTACTGCAGCTGGATGTTTTGAACCACTGCGAAATCATCAAAGCCGATGACTGCATTGGCTGCGGACAATGCGAGCTGCGCTGCCCGGATTATGCGATCTTTGTAGATAAAATAAAAGAGGAGGTGCATTGACATGGCTGTATTGATGCAGGGCAATGAAGCCTGCACACAGGGCGCACTGGCTGCCGGTGTACGCTTTTTTGCAGGATATCCTATTACTCCGTCTACGGAAATAGCTGAAACAATGGCTAAACTGCTGCCCAAATGCGGCGGCAAATTCGTGCAGATGGAAGATGAAATCGCCAGCATGGGAGCTATATTAGGTGCTTCACTTGCCGGCAAAAAAGTCTTGACTGCTACCTCCGGCCCGGGCTTTTCGTTAAAGCAGGAATTGATCGGTTATGCCTGTGCAGCGGAAATACCTGCTGTCATCGTCAATGTACAGCGCGTCGGTCCTTCCACCGGTCAGCCTACGTCTCCGTCTCAGGGCGATGTAATGCAGGCCCGCTGGGGCACACACGGTGATCATTCCATCATCGCACTTTCTCCTTGGAGCGTCCGCGAAACTTTTGATGTAACGGTTATGGCAGTGAATTACGCTGAAAAATACCGTACACCTGTCATTTTGCTGATGGATGAAATCGTGGGGCATCTGCGTGAAAATGTAGATTTGCCTGCTGCGGATGAAATAGATGTATATCCCCGCCGTCAGCCTAAGCTGAGCCGTGCTGAGGGATATCAGCCTTATGCTCCTGACGCTGACCTTGTACCGAATATCGCTGATTTCGGCACGGGCTATCGTATCCATGTAACCGGCCTCATTCACGATGAGACAGGTTTTCCGTCCGGCAGTCCTCAAATCACAAAAGAAGCTATTGACCGCCTCCATAAAAAATTAAACCCTGATGAAATATGCCATTTTGAATCGTATTTCATGGAAGATGCCGATTACGCAGTAGTAAGCTATGGCGGTACTTCGCGCACAGCTTATGAAGCAGTATTGAACGCACGTGCCAAAGGATATAAAGTAGGCATGCTGCGCCTCATCACCATATGGCCGTTTGCAGATAAAGCTGTAGCTCAGCTGGCTGATAAAGTAAAATCCATCCTCGTGCCGGAACTCAACTACGGTCAGCTCGTACATGAAGTTCAGCGCGCCAGCCTCGGCAAGTGCAAAGTGGAATTTCTCGGCAAATACGATACGCAGATCTTTACACCGCAGGAAATTGAAGCGGCTGTCATCAAGATGTGCGAAGGAGGCAACAATTAATAATGAAAGAAAGAGCATTTGAATCCTACCTGCGCCAAAACCACCTGCCGCATTTGTGGTGCCCCGGCTGCGGCAACGGTATTGTCATGAAGGCTATCATCGAAGCTATCATCCGTGAAAAGCTCGATCCCGATAAAACTGTAATCGTTTCCGGCATTGGATGTTCTTCCCGTGCCTCAGGCTATATGAATTTCGATACACTGCATACGGCACACGGCCGTGCAATTCCTTTTGCTACAGGCATTAAACTCGCTAATCCTGAGCTTAATGTCATCGTAATAACCGGCGACGGCGACTGCATGGCTATCGGAGGCAATCACTTTATCCACGGTGCAAGAAGAAATGTGGATCTGACAGTAGTGCTGTTCAACAACAATATATACGGTATGACAGGCGGTCAGGCATCGCCGACTACGCCGCTGCACAAGAAAGCAACGACAGCTCCGTACGGCTGTATAGATACGCCGTTCGACCCATGCAATCTGGCCGCAGCAGCCGGTGCAAGCTATGTAGCACGCAGCACAGCATACCACGTGCCGCATCTCATCAACATGATCTCCGGCGGCATCAAAAATCATGGCTTCTCTCTGATTGAAGCTATTGTGCAGTGCCCGACTGCTTACGGACGCAAAAACAAAATGGCAGAACCTGCCAAGATGATGATGTGGATGCGCGACCATGCCGCTATGCTGCCGGCTTGGAACAAACTGCCCGACGATAAAAAAGCAGATAAATTCCCCATCGGCCTTCTGCATGAACACGAACATATCGACTATGACCACGCATACGATGAAGTAATTGAAATTGCAGGAGGTGCAGCAAAATGATCAAACAACTCCGTCTATCCGGCTCCGGCGGCCAAGGCGTAATCACAGCTGCCATCATCTTTGCTGAAGCAGCTGTACGCGAGGGAAAAAATGCCGTTCAGTCTCAATCGTACGGCCCTGAAGCACGCGGCGGCGCATCTAAAGCCGAAGTCATCATTTCAGATAAACCCATCTATCATCCCAAAGTTCAAAAACCGGATATCGTGCTTGCCATGACCCAAAAAGCTGCCGACAAATATTATAGCGATCTCGACACAGAGCATGGCTTGTTCATAATCGACGAAGACCTTGTCCCCAACCCGCCTGCTTTTCCGCATACAATCAAAGTCCCCATTACAAAAACAGCAGGCAGCAAGCTCGGCAACCTCATTTTCTCGAACATCGTTGCTCTCGGCATTCTCGTCAAAGCCTCCGGCATCGTTTCGCTGGAATCGGCGAAAAAAGCTGTAGCAGAACGAGTGCCGCCGCATACGGTTGAAAAAAACATGCAGGCATTAGAACTCGGCTACAATTCAATTCAAAACTAAAATATAATAGGTAAAACATAAAAAAAGGAATCTGCTTATGGCGATGCAGATTCCTTTTTTTATAAAATTACACTATATATTTTTCTATCGTTTGCATACATTTATTTATATCTTTTTTAATATCACTTTCCCAGAAGCGCAAAACAATCCATCCCATTTCGGTTAATTGTTCATTTAAAAATTT
>CATYZV010000260.1 GCA_958415865.1 uncultured Selenomonadaceae bacterium | reverse complement strand
GATATGATGTTTAGATTTTTGACAGCCGGAGAATCCCACGGTCAGTGCCTCACTGCACTGGTGGAAGGTATTCCCGCAGGCTTGAAGATAGATCTCGATGCTATGAATATGCAGATGGCACGCCGCCAGAAGGGTTATGGCAGAGGCGGCCGCATGGCGATTGAAACGGATAAAGTCGATATTTTGTCCGGCGTGCGCTTTGGGGAAACGATGGGCGATCCTATTACATTGCGCGTGGTCAACCGCGACTGGGAAAACTGGACTGATAGAATGTCTGTCATGGGTACGCCGACTTGGACGAAGGTTACGGCAGCGCGCCCGGGCCATGCCGATTACACCGGCGTGAAAAAATACGACCGCGAAGATATCCGCGATATCCTCGAACGCTCCAGTGCCCGCGAAACGGCGGCACGTGTGGCAGCCGGCTCAGTGGCACGCCAGTTCTTGGCGGCCTGCGGCATCAATATCGTTTCACAGGTCATCAACATCGGCGGCGTAAAAGCAGATACTTCCAAGACGGATTACAAGACGCTCTCCCCCAATGACAGCGATTTGAACTGCAACGATGCTGAAGCGGAAGCCAAGATGCGCGAAGTCATCCGCGATGCCGGACAGGCAGGCGATACGCTCGGCGGCGTGTTTGAAGTCGTCGTGCAGGGTATGCCGATGGGAATAGGCAGCTATATTCAGTGGGACAGAAGACTCGATATGCGCCTTGCCGGTGCACTGATGTCGATTCAGGCAATAAAGGGCGTGGAAATCGGCGACGGATTTGAATACGGCAATCATCCCGGCAGCCAGATGCACGATGAAATGTTCTACAATGAAGACAAAACCGTGTACCGCAAGACGAATCACGCCGGCGGCATTGAAGGCGGCATGAGCAACGGCGAACCGATAATCGTGCGTGCCTGCATGAAGCCGATTCCGACGCTGATGACTCCGCTGCACTCTGTCGACATCGAAAAGAAAAAAGAAGTCCTCGCCTGCAAGGAACGCAGTGATGTCTGTGCCGTGCCTGCCGCTTCCGTAGTCGGCGAAGCGATGACGGCACTTGCCATCACGCAGGCAGTCTGTGAAAAATTCGGCGGCGACTGCATGGCGGATGTGCTCAGGGATATACAGGCGTACAAACAGCGTATCAAAGGATGAGCCTATGAAAAATAACATCGTGCTGATCGGCTTCATGGGGTCGGGCAAATCCATCACCGGCAAGCTGCTGGCGCAGAAGCTCGGCTGCAATTTTGTCGATACGGATGCTGAAATCGAGAAAACGTACAAGGCAAAGATCAAGGATATGTTTGAAAAAGAAGGCGAGACCGTGTTCCGCAGCCGCGAGACTGCCACTATCAAGCGGCTCGCCAAACGCCAGCGTCAAGTCATTTCCACGGGCGGCGGCGTAGCTGTGAAAGCGGATGACATGGCGGCACTGCGCGATAGCGGTGTCATAATCTCCCTGTCAGCGCAGCCCGATACCATATTAAAGCGCACGGGCAGCGACAAGCGTCCCCTGCTGGCGAGCCAGAGCGACAGTGCACGCCTTCAGAGAATCATCGAATTGATGAACAAGCGCGCTCCGTACTACCGTCAGGCAGATCTCATCGTGGAAACGGACGACAAGACACCGCTGCAAAATGTAGAAACGATTGTAAGATATTTGAAGAAAATAAATTGGAAGTGAGTTAATGCGCACAGTAAAAGTCGATTTAGGCGAAAAATCGTACGATATCATCATAGGGCATGAACTTAGCTCGCAGATAAACAGCTTCATCAAAGCTAAGCTCGACGCGAAGAAATTTTCCCGCCAGGCACTCGTGATAACCGATACAAATATCGCACCTCTCTACGGCGATAAAGTCAAAGTTCTACTGACTAAAGCAGGGCTTAATGTCAGAGTTGCAGTCATACCGGCAGGTGAAAGCTCCAAGCGGCTGGCTATGGCGGAAGAACTCTACACCGAAGCCATCGAGCACAACATGGATAGAAAATCGCCCGTGTTCACATTGGGCGGCGGCGTGGTCGGCGACTTGGGCGGCTTTGTCGCAGCTACGTTCATGCGCGGAGTGCCGTTCATTCAGATGCCTACCAGCCTCTTGGCTCAGGTCGATTCCAGCGTGGGCGGCAAGGTGGCCGTCAATCACGCGCTGGGCAAAAATTTAATCGGCGCATTTTATCAGCCCTGTGCCGTATTCATGGATCTCGATATGATGAAGACGCTGCCGCAGCGCGAAATCTATACAGGGCTGGGCGAAGTCGTCAAATACGGCTTTATCTACGACAGGGATTTTTATAAATTCATGCTAGACCACAGCGGGGACATCTTAAAGCTCGAACCCGAAAGCATCAGCCATATAATCGCGCGCTCGTGCGAAATCAAAGCGGCTGTCGTATCCCAGGATGAAAAAGAATCCGGCCTCAGAGCCATACTGAACTTCGGGCATACGCTCGGCCACGCCATCGAAAAAGAAACGGGCTACACGCGCTACAACCACGGCGAAGCAGTAGCAATAGGCATGGTCGGTGCGGCCATCATCAGTGCCAAGCTCGGCAGGATACCGCATTCTATCGTCGAAGACCTGAAGAAAATGCTGACAGTGATGAAATTGCCTCAGAAGGCAGAAGGCTGCCAGACGGAAAATGTCTACAAGGATATCTTCCATGACAAGAAAACCGTCGGCGGCAAAGTCAGCTGGATACTGCTTGACGACATCGGAAAAGTCAGCATTGTAAAAGATGTTCCGGAAGCTATCGTCAAAGAAGCTATCAATGAAATTTTAGCATAGATAATGCTTAAATAAAGAGAAACACATCATTTCATGCTCGATTCAGACATGGGATGATGTGTTTTTTATTTGCCTCAAATCCTTTTGAGGATAATTGCTATAGGAGTTTAGCTGCTGGTATGAATGAAATGAATATATCGTTAAAATCTGCAAACTCAAATAT
>CATYZV010000259.1 GCA_958415865.1 uncultured Selenomonadaceae bacterium | reverse complement strand
TACCAACATTTTACATTTTTGTCAAAGTTAATAACAAAAACACAGTTTTTAAAAAGAAAAATCGTAAAATCCGAACGCCTAGGAATGCTTGATATTAAAGGGATTCCAGCCATTTTACCCCTTGTTTTAGAATTTTAATTTTAAGCTAATATTTCCTATAAAAAAGCACCCTTTTTTATAAGAAACTTTGCAAAGCCTGCTATTGCTGAATCTAAATTTTATTTATACAATAATAATGAAAACCAGCACAAAAATGTGAATTGTGCTGGTTTTTTTGGTTAATTTATCATAATTTAAACAGTTCGACGGCGTTTGCCGTAGTCTGTGATGCCAGTTCTTCCAAGGGAATACCGCGGATTTCAGCTGCTTTTTCTGCGATGAACTTGACAAAAGCAGGTTCATTGCGCCTGCCGCGCTTGGGCACGGGAGCTAAATACGGGCTGTCTGTTTCCAAAAGCAGACGGTCGAGCGGTACTTTGGCGATGATATCAGGCAGCTTAGCCGCGTTCTTGAAGGTCAGCGGTCCGTCAACGCCGAGGAACCATCCCATTTTGAGCAGTTCTTTCGCCATTTCCCAGCTGCCAGAGAAGCAGTGGATGGAGCCTGTTATGCCGCGTCCTTCTTTCTTTAGGATAGCCATCATATCGGCGTGGGCATCGCGGTCGTGGATGCTGACAGGCATGTGCATTTGGCGTGCTACATCGAGCTGACGGATGAATATTTCCTGCTGCAGCTCGCGCGGTGCATTTTCGTGGTAATAATCGAGACCGATTTCACCGAGCACTTTAACCTTGTCGAGCGTCAGCCACTCAGCAATTTGGTCGTAGTCGCCCGGCTTGATGCTGAGTGCTTCTTCCGGATGAACACCTGTGCCGGCGTATACGCCGTCATAAGCGTTGGCAGTGTTGATTGCCGCGAGCGAGGATTCCATCGTGTCGCCCATCGTTATGATGCGCGTAACGCCGTTTTCACGGGCGCGCTGTACTGTTTCCGCGCGGTCGCTGTCGTACTGTGCATCGCTTATATGAGCATGAGTATCTACTAGCATTTTATTTCACCTTGCTGCCTACAGGCATGGAAGTTTCCACTATCTGGAGCTGATCGCCTTTGGAGGCTGCCAGCAGCATACCATGCGATACTACGCCGCGCAGCTTGGCAGGCTTTAAGTTGGCAACGAGAATGACGTGCTTGCCGATGAGTTCTTCCGGCTTGTAGAATTTGGCTATGCCCGATACGATAGTTCTTTCCTCATCGCCGAGCGTTACCTGTATCTTTAAGAGTTTATCCGTCTTGGGCACGGGTTCTGCTGCGATGATTTCCGCCACGCGTAAATCGACTTTAGTAAAGTCGTCAATCTTGATCATGCCTTCTTCAGCAGCTGCTTCCTGTTTTGCCTGCGGTTTTTCCTGTTTCTTAGGCTGAGGCTTTGCTGCCGGCTTTGTTTCTTCCGTTTCCACCTCTATGCGAGGGAAGAGCTGTTCCGGCTTGTTGATGTGAATGCCTACGGGAATCTGGCCGAATGTATCTATATCCGTCAGGCGGATATCTTCAAATTTCTGCGGCAGGTTTATCTGCGTCCAGATGCGGCGTGCCGTCGTAGGAATGAACGGTTCGATCATCACGCTGATGATGCGCAGGCTTTCCACGAGATCGTAGAGCACACGGTCGAGTTCTGCCTTTTTCGCCGGGTCTTTGCCGAGAATCCACGGTGCTGTTTCGTCGATGTATTTATTGGTGCGGCTGATGAAGCTCCATACGAGCTTGATGCTGTCGCTGAGCTTCATATCATCCATGAGCTGCTTATACTCTGCCACCGTCTTTTCTGCTTCGTCGATGAGAGCTTTGTCCACAGGGCGGATTTCGCCAGGCTGTTCAATGATGCCCTTATTGTACTTGTTGATCATGCTGAGCGTGCGGTGCAGGAGATTGCCCAAATCGTTGGCGAGGTCGGAGTTGATGCGCTGAATCAAAGCATCGCGCGAGAAGTTGCCGTCCTGTCCGAGATTGATTTCACGCAGCAGGAAGTAGCGGATGGCATCAGCACCGAATTCGTCGATGAGTCCGATAGGGTCGACGACATTGCCTTTGGATTTGCTCATCTTGTCGCCGTCAACGATGAGCCAGCCGTGGCCGTAGACTTTCTTGGGCAGAGGCAGATCGAGTGCCATCAGGATAATAGGCCAGATGATTGTATGGAAGCGGACGATTTCCTTGCCTACGAGATGCAGATCTGCCGGCCAGAACTTGTGGAATTTTTCCGGATCATCGAGGTAGCCGATAGGCGTGAGGTAGTTTGTCAGCGCGTCAAACCAGACGTAGATGACGTGCTTGGGATCGATAGGCACGGGAATGCCCCAGTCGAAAGAGGTTCGCGAAATACAGAGGTCTTCCAGGCCCTGCTTGATGAAGTTGATCATTTCATTGCGGCGCGATACGGGCTGGATGAAATCGGGATGCGATTCGATGTATTCGAGCAGGCGGTCCTGGTACTTGGAAAGCTTGAAGAAATACGCTTCTTCAGAAACTTCCTTGACTTCGCGGCCGCAGTCCGGGCACTTGCCGTCCACGAGCTGGCGTTCGAGCCAGAAGCTTTCGCACGGCGTGCAGTACAGGCCCTTGTATTCGCCTTTGTAGATATCGCCTTTAGCGTAGATGCGGCGGAATACTTCCTGTACCACTTTTTCATGGCGTTTCTGCGTCGTGCGGATAAAATCATCGTTGGAGATGTTGAGGCGTTTCCAGAGATTCTGGAAGCCTGCCACGATCTTGTCCACGTATTCAATCGGCGTAACGCCCGCTTCCTGCGCTTTCGTTTCTATCTTCTGGCCGTGTTCATCCGAGCCGGTCAAAAAGAATACGTCAAAATCCGCCAGACGCTTGTAGCGTGCAATACTGTCGGCGATCGTCGTGCAGTAAGCGTGTCCTATGTGCAGTTTGGCACTAGGATAGTAAATAGGTGTGGTTATATAG
>CATYZV010000258.1 GCA_958415865.1 uncultured Selenomonadaceae bacterium | reverse complement strand
TCTGCGATTGAAAAATGAATTTTAACGGTGTTTACCTACAATGGAGTTGGTTAAACATAAGTAACTTCTTCTTTGTTAAACTTTTTCAACTAGCACAATGTGTAATAAATTGCAAATATAGCAATGGATTTACTAAGGGATGCAATACAACAATAAAGAATCTAAAAGAGTATGCTATAACTTTAGGAACTTTGATAACTTTAAAAGAAAGATAATATTCTTACTCAATGACTCGTCAAGAAAAATAGGTGATAGAAGTAAAAAAAGAAGCAGCAAAAAATTGCTGCTTCTACTGACAACAAGATTTGACAAAGAGCCAACCAGTAGATGAAGTGCGGAAGGCAGACTCTTCAGCGTCTCTTTAGAGGCAAGGGAGTAATAAAGGCTTATAGCCACAGTGGAAGCCACTAGCTAGGCTGGTGGCTTTCTATTTGCTGTTGTCTATATACGCTTCTTTAAAGTCAATCGTGCCCAATACTGACCATCTGTAGCCTTTTACATACGGCTGAGCTACATATGGCTGGGTTGTGTAGTAGATGGGCAGCACTACGGCATCGTCCATCAGGATTTTTTCGGCATCGTGCATTGCCTGCATGCGGACTGCTTGGTCTGATGTGCTCTGTGCTTTTTTGACGAGGTCGTTGTAGGCGGGGTTGTGGTACTGTCCGTCGTTGTTGTCGTCGAGGTATACGTCCATGAAGGTCATGGGGTCGGCGTAGTCGCCTATCCAGGAGGCGCGTGCTACTTGGAAGTTGCCTTGGTTGCGTGCGTCGAGGTAGACTTTGCTTTCTTGGTTTTGGAGTTCTGCTTCTACGCCGAGGTTTTCTTTCCACATTGCTTGGATGACTTCGGCGACGGCTTTGTGCATTTCATTGGTGTTGTATAGTATGGTGATGGGCGGCAGTCCTTTGCCGTCGGGGTAGCCTGCTTCGGCTAGGAGTTTTTTTGCTTCGGCGGGGTCGTATTTGACGAGGTCGCCGCCTTCTTGGCGGAAGTCTTTGTGGGTGGCGGGGTTAGTGAGTCCGGGCGGAACCCAGGCGTAGGCGGGCTGTTTGCCGCCTTTGATGACCATGTTGACTAGTTTTTCGCGGTCTACTGCCATGGAGAAGGCTTTGCGGACTTTGGCGTTGTCAAAGGGCGGTTTTGCTGTGTTGAAGCTGTAGTAGTAGAGTCCGAGATACGGGCTTATTTTGAAGAGGCCTTCCTGTTCGAGGCGGCTCTGCTCTGATATGGGCGGTTCTACGGTTAGGTTTGCCTGTCCGCTTTCGACCATGGAGACGCGGGTGCTCTGGGATTCGCTGATGGGCCACTGCATGTTGGCGAGCTTTACTTTGTCTTTATCCCAGTATTTGTCGTTTTTGACGAATTGGAGCTGGTTGGAGTGAATCCAGTGGGTCAGTATGAAGGGACCGTTGGATACGATTTTGTCGTTGGCTGCCCAGATGTCGGGGTCTTTTTCTACTACGTGCTTGGGTACGGGGTAGTAGCAGTGGAAGGCGGTGAGGTTCAGAAAGTAGGTGGTCGGTGCTTTGAGTTTTACGAATAAGGTCTTGTCGTCTATTGCTTTTACTCCGACTTCGTCTTGGGTGGCTTTTTCGTTGAAGTAGTCTTCACCGTGGGCGAGCGGGTACATCATATAGGCGTTTTCTGAGGCTGTGGCAGGGTCTAAGACGCGCTTCCAGGCGTATTCAAAGTCGTGGGCGGTCAGCGGTGTGCCGTCGCTCCAGACCAGCCCGTCGCGCAGGTGAAAGGTATATTCGGTGCCGTCGGGCGAGATGTCCCAGCTTTCAGCTGCGGCAGGCTGCGGCTGTTCGTGCTCGTCGAGGCGCGTGAGGCCTTCAAATAATGCCAGCTCTACATTTGATTCAGCTAGGGCTGTGCTTTTGCCGGGGTCGAGTGTCGAGGGTTCGGATTCGAGGGCGTAGCGCACGGTGTCGTCGGTCATCGCTTGATCGGAGCAGCCGCTCAGTGCTGATAGGCTGATCAGCATCAGTGCTGTTAAGAGTATTTTAGATAATTTATTCAATGAGGTCAGCTCTTTTCTTTTTCTAAGTAATTGTAAATATAATAGCCGAGCGAGGCTTCCTGCATGCCGCCGACGGCGTTTGATTTTAAGCCTGAAGCGAAGATTATTATGCTGTAAGCGGCATTTTGCCCTTCTAATATGCCGCCGTCGTGCTCTACGCCGTCCAGTTCGCCTGTCTTGTGATGGAAGATGATGTCTTCATCCCAGTGGTACGGTATGCGGTCGCGGAACTGCTGGCGACCGAGAATTTTCCATGCTGCGTCAAAGCGGGGTTCACGGCGCTTATCGTAGATGTGCCAGAGCAGTCTGTCATAGTCGGCAGGGCTCATCATGTTTTCACTGCCTCTTTGAGCAGCTTTAAAGTCCATCATGGCGCGCTGCAGCTTCGTCGTCTGAAGACCCAGCTGCTTGGCATAGCGGTTTATATTGTCCATGCCCAGCTTGTCTATCAATATATTGGTAGCCAAGTTGTCGCTGAGCACTATCATCAGCGAGGCGAGCGCGTGAACTGTCAGCAGGGCATCGCCGTTCATCTCTTGCAGTGCACCGCCTCCTTCGACGCGCGGCACGCTGTCGATGCGCAGTTTTTCTTCAAAGCTGATATCGGAGGCGCAGAGCGCGGCGAGTATCAATACCTTGATCATGCTGGCGGAGCGGTGGATATGTCCTTCGTTGAGCGATATCATATCTTCGCTGATAGTGCCAGCATCGTTTTTGCGGCGGCGCACGATGTACGACCATGTCCCGCCGAAGGTCTTTATCTGTTTGTTTAAGTAATCGGCTAGTGCTTTTATGGGAATCACTTCACTTTCAGTTAAATGTATTTATCATTATATCATAGATGGTGTGATTTGTTCATTTTATGAGAGACTTTCAATCGTCCGGCACGGCAAAATATTGTATACAATATATCAGATTAGTACCATAAAAAAAATACGTGCATACAC
>CATYZV010000257.1 GCA_958415865.1 uncultured Selenomonadaceae bacterium | reverse complement strand
GTGTATAATATACTATGTTACTATGTTTTAAGGAAGTGATTCTTGTGCTCAAAAAACATTTTGCTGTTACGGGCATGACGTGTTCAGCCTGCTCCAGCCGCGTAGAAAAAAGTGTGGCAAAGCTGGAAGGCGTGCAGGAAGTAGCAGTCAATCTGTTGAAAAATAGCATGACAGTATCTTTTGATGAAGATAAGCTGTCTGTGGACGGCATCATAGCTGCGGTGGAAAAAGCCGGCTACGGTGCATCTGTACAGCAGCCTGCCGGTACGCCTGCAGCTCAGGCGGCATCTAGTCAGTCCGGCGGTGCTGATGCCGCGGCGAAGGAATATCAAAAAATGAAGCAGCGGCTCATAATTTCTATCGTATTTGCTATTCCGCTGTTCTACATCTCGATGGGCCATATGCTCGGCGCACCTCTGCCCGATTTTCTATTAGGGCCGCAGAATGCTCTGCCGTTTGCTTTTACGCAGTTTCTGCTATTGCTGCCGATCTTCTTCGTGAATTTCAAGTATTACAGCATCGGCTATAAGACGCTGTTTCACCTGTCGCCGAATATGGATTCGCTAATAGCCATCGGTTCTAGCGCAGCCATTGTCTACGGCATTTACGCCATCTATAAAATCGGCTGGGCCATGGGCAGCGGCGATATGATGACAGTGCAGATGCTCAGCATGGACCTGTATTTTGAATCGGCGGGCACTATTTTGACGCTGATCACGCTGGGCAAATTCTTTGAAAGCCGCGCCAAGGGCAAGACCTCCGATGCTATCACGAAATTGATGAACCTCGCACCTAAGACGGCTGTGCGTGAAAAGGACGGCACGGAAGAAAAGATTCCGATCGAAGCAGTACAGCTCGGCGACATCCTCGTCGTACGCGCCGGTGAATCCATCCCGGTAGACGGTGTTTTGAGTGAAGGCACGGGCGTAGTCGATGAATCAGCATTGACCGGTGAACCTATTCCTGTGGAAAAAACGTCCGGCAGCAAGGTCATCGGCGGCACTATTAACAAGTCCGGCTACTTCAAGATGCAGGTTACTCAGGTCGGAGCAGATACTACTCTGGCGCAGATAGTCAATCTCGTCGATGAAGCGACCAGCTCCAAAGCTCCTATAGCCAAGATAGCCGATAAAGTCAGCGGCGTGTTCGTCCCCGTCGTCATCACTATCGCAGTCTTGACCACCATAGGCTGGCTGCTCGCCGGACAGAGCTTTGAGTTTGCACTGTCCATCGGCATCTGCGTGCTCGTCATCTCCTGCCCCTGCGCACTGGGCCTTGCTACGCCTACGGCTATTATGGTCGGCACGGGCAAAGGCGCGAGCAGCGGCATACTGTTAAAATCGGCAGAGGCATTGGAAAATGCGCACAGCGTCAACACCGTCGTACTCGACAAGACAGGCACGATAACGGAAGGCAAGCCCGTCGTTACGGATATCGCAGTGTTCGGCTCGCACAAGCCGGAAGAAATACTCGCCATAGCTGCTTCGCTCGAAAAGCTCTCTGAGCATCCGCTGGCAGAAGCGATAAGCAAAGAGGCAGAAAAGCAGCATATCGCGCCGCAGGCTGTAGACGACTTCAAGCAGATTCCGGGTCAGGGCATCACGGGCAGAATCGGCGGCACACTGTATTTAGCGGGAAATAAACGCCTGCTGGATGCGTACAAGCTAGCTGATGATTCCATCGTAAAACTCAGTGAACAATTCGCCGAAAAGGGCAAGACTCCGCTGTTTTTTGCCTCGGAAAAAGAACTGCTCGGCATAATCGCGGTAGCAGATGTCATCAAGCCTTCCAGCCCCTTGGCTGTAGCAGAGCTTCAAAAGATGGGCATAGAGGTCGTAATGCTGACGGGCGACAATGCCAAGACGGCAAAGAGCATCGCCGCTCAGGCAGGCATCAGCCACGTCATTTCCGATGTGCTGCCGCAGGATAAAGAAGCTCAGATACGCAAGCTCCAAAGCGAAGGCAAGAAAACAGCCATGGTCGGCGACGGCATCAACGACGCTCCGGCACTGGCACGCGCTGATGTTGGCATAGCCATCGGTGCAGGTACGGACATCGCCATCGACTCGGCAGATATCGTGCTGATGAAGAGCAATCTGCTCGATGCGGCGGCGGCAGTAAAGCTAAGCAAAGCCGTAATCACGAATATACATCAAAATCTATTCTGGGCCTTCATCTACAATATCATCGGCATTCCCATTGCCATGGGTCTGTTCTACACATCATTCGGCTTGAAGCTCAACCCGATGATCGGTGCACTCGCCATGAGCTTTAGCTCCGTATTCGTCGTAACGAACGCACTGCGCCTGCGCTTCTTCAAATCAGGTTATGAAAATGCTTCAGTCAAAGCAGCAGATTTTCAGGCAGAAGGCAAAGTAAATTTAATCAGAGTAAATCAAAAAGGAGATACCACCATGGGATTATTAGGAAAATTATTCAATCAAGAAGCACCGGCAAAGAAAAAAACACTGTCCATCGAAGGCATGATGTGCCAGCACTGCGTAGCTCACGTTACCAAAGCACTGCAGGGCGTAGCAGGCGTAAGCGATGTCAAAGTCGATCTCGACAGCAAATCCGCTTCCTTGGCAGCTGCTGTCAGTGTATCCGATGACGCTTTAAAAAAAGCCGTTGTCGATGCCGGCTATGAAGTAACTGCTATAAAATGAGGTGAATTAACATGGGATTTTTTAGCAATTTATTCGGCGGCAGCAAGAAAAAAGGCACAAAGAAAGTCATCAAGATAAAAGGCATGATCTGCGCCAACTGCACCAATCACGTAAAAAAGACGCTGCTGGAGATCAACGGCGTTAACGATGTCGAAATGGACCTCATGAACGGCACAGCGACCGTCTACCTAGAAGACTTCGTTCCCGACGAACTCCTTGAAGCCGCTATAAAAGACGCAGGCTATACCTTCGTTTCTGTTTCCGCAGCTTGAATAAATCAAATACAGTCTTATTCTATCGAAAAAGGAGCATCTATTATAT
>CATYZV010000256.1 GCA_958415865.1 uncultured Selenomonadaceae bacterium | reverse complement strand
AAATTATAATATACAGGAAAATATAAAAAGAAGGTTTGTCTTGAAGGGAGATGAAGCCTTCTTTTTATTTTGCTTTGGTTTAGTTTGCTTTGCGCTGCTATTCATTTTTGTCCTAAACCGTTAAAGACTTAATACTATATCTTATGATTGTAATCATCTATCTACATACGGTATAATCTAATTGTAAGTTGAAAGCAGCTTTTCAATGAAAAGGGTCATTTTATGAAGATCAATGAACGTTCAAAATTTATAATCAATCGACTCCTGAAACAAAATAGTGATAATTGTGATTCTTATGTAACGGCAAGCGAGATCGCAGATTCGCTGAAGGTCAGCCTCAAGACCGTATCGCGTCAGCTCTCCTCTGTAGAAAAGATCATCAGCAGCTGCGGCATGGTGCTGGAGCGCAAGACGGGCAGCGGCATGAGGCTGCTGGGCAGCGACGAGGCAAAAGCGCAGCTCACTCAGATGATAGCAGACAGCATCCGCCACGACTATTCGCCTGATGAACGCGGCAACATCATTTTAAGCAGGCTCTTAAAATCGCAGGAGCCGATGAAGCTGCAAGGCTTGGCACAGTTTTTAAATGTAGCAGATACGACGGTCAGCAATGATCTCGACAGGCTGGAGCCATGGCTGCAAAAAGCAAATTTGACATTAGTGCGCCGGCCAGGCTTGGGTGTCTACATCGAAGGCTTGGAAAGAGATATCCGCAAAGCAATAATAAATCATATTTACGAGCACAGCAATGAAAAGGGTATGCTGAAGCTGCTCTACAGCAAGAGCACCGATTCCAAGCAGCTTTTGAGCGATGCTGATAAGTTCCTGCTCGATCTGGTGGATAAGAATATAATCCAAAAGGTCGAAGAGGCAGTCAAAGCGGCTATGCAAAAGCATGATAAGGATATGTCGCTGAACTCTTTTTCAGGCTTGGTCGTGCATCTGACACTGGCTGTGCAGCGGCTGTTCAAAGGCGACAGCATCACCATAGATGAGCAGTTCTTGCAGCAGATACGCAATAAAGAGGAATTTGCCACCGCCGAGAACATCGGCAGGGAGATAGAAGCTCTGTTCAAGGTCAAAGTGCCGGAGGCTGAAATAGCTTATATCACTATGCACCTGATGGGAGCGCGCAATAATTATCAAAAATCTCTGAAAGCCGAATACAGCGATGTGCAGCTGATCAAGATAGCCAAGCAGATAATAGTCATAGCTGAACGGGAAAGCGGCGTAACAGTAGTTCATAAGAGCCGGCTGCTCGTAGGGCTGGTAAAGCATCTCGGCCCGGCGGCTGTCAGAATGAAGCTGAAGATGGATATCCGCAACCCGCTCTTGCGGCAGATGAAGGAACGGTATCCGCAGTGGATGAAGATAGCCTGCAAGGCATCCTCACCGCTGGAAAAAGAAATCGGTGTGAAGCTGCCGGAAGCCGAAATAGCTTACATTGCTATGCACCTCGGCTCGGCACTGGAAGAATCGGCATCGCATCACAGGCAGTACAAAGTCCTCGTGGCCTGTCCTACCGGTATCGCGACTTCAAAATTGCTGGCTAGCCAGCTGCGCCGCGTATTTGTGAACATCCATGTGGCGGCTGTCGTATCGGCGGTGAATGTCGATTATCAGCTATACAAGCGCGAGAAGGTGGATTTCATCGTCTCGACTGTGCCGATTGAAGATGCCAAGCTGCCGGTCGTGGTCGTCGACTTCATGCTAAACGATGAAGATCAAGAGCATATCATCGAACAGATGAAAATAGCGGCTATGATGAATACGGACAGCCCTCAGCAGATTTCTGCGGCGTATCCGCTGACACAGCGGCTGCATAAGCTCAATGCTTATTCGAGCTGTATCTGTGAAGTATTAGAAGGTTTTTTCTGCACCAAATGCCCTGCTCCTGCCGATTTAAAGGCACTGTACAGGCTGGCAGCGGAAAAAGCAGCTTCCGATGCAGAGCAGATTGAGTCTATACAGCGCGGTCTTAGTGAGCGCGAACGGCTCGGCAGCACTGTAGTTGAAGGGCTTATGCTCTTGCACGCCAAGAGCAGTGCAGTAAGCAGCATTAAAGTCGGCTTATTACAGCTAGACAGGCGTTTTCAAATAGGCAGCTCACCGGTGCAAAGCGTGCTCGTCATGCTGGTGCCGGCACAAGCGCAGGCTGTTTCATTAGAAACTATAGGCTGTATTTCAGAAAATCTCGTAGATAATTTCAGCATGATAACCGTGCTGCACGAAGGCTCCGAGCCGGAGGTAAAGGCTGAGCTGGAAAAGCTCTACGCACGGTATTTCAAGGATAAATATAAACAAATAACGGAGGTATGAAATCATGAGTGAGACAAAAACAAGTGTCGCACAGGAAAAAATGCAGAAGTTCGGCAGGTTCCTCAGCGGTATGGTAATGCCCAATATCGGCGCATTCATCGCTTGGGGTCTTCTGACAGCCCTGTTCATCCCGACAGGCTGGATTCCCAATGAATATCTGGCTCAGGCAGGCGGCCCGATGGCAAAATGGCTGATTCCTCTGCTCATCGGCTACAGCGGCGGTGCAGCTATCTATCAGCACCGCGGCGGTGTGCTCGGTGCCATCGCTACAGCAGGCATAATCGCCGGCTCGGAAATCCCGATGTTCCTCGGCGCGATGATCATGGGTCCTTTAGGCGGCTGGGTTATCAAAAAATTTGATGATGCTTTCCAGGACAAAATCCCTACCGGCTTTGAAATGCTCATCAACAACTTCTCGGCAGGCATCATCGGCGCGATCCTGGCTCTGCTCGCTTATGCGATCGTAGGCCCTATCGTAAGCTCGCTCAACGATGTTCTGCGCGGCGGCGTTGAAGCCATCGTAAGCTTGGGCCTCATTCCTCTCGTATCCATACTGGTTGAACCGGCGAAGATCCTGTTCCTCAACAATGCTATCAACCACGGCGTATTCAGCCCGATAGGTATTCAGGAATCGGAAGAAGTCGGCAAATCCATCTTCTTCATGATCGAATCCAACC
>CATYZV010000255.1 GCA_958415865.1 uncultured Selenomonadaceae bacterium | reverse complement strand
TATATACAGTGAGAAAGAACGCTTACAATTTACTTTAGATTTATTTATCCAAAACGAATTAGAACCTATATTCAATGATGAAGCTATTACTGATTTATATGAAAAAATCTATTTTGAAAAGCCTCGTTTAATTGCTAAGTTGCAGGAAGTGCAGGCTGAAATTGATGCGGCTCAATCTGTGGAGCTTATTTCTGCTGATTTTGATTATACCACTTTGCTTTCGCGCTATGATATCAAGGCTATCGACGGTTCTGTTATCAAGTATTACAAAGCTGTGCAGGGGTGGATTGATGGGCTTATGGACAGGCTGGAGCATTATGAGGCTGAGAAGGAGTCGCTTATCAGTGATTTTAATGCTGCGGGGCTGAAGCTGTCGGCGCAGTACAAGGATAATGCTCATCTGACGGTGGATGAAAATAGGCTGATGGCTCAGCGTCAGCTGTTCTGTCAGCAGCGTTTTACTCTGGGGCTGAACGGTGTGAAGGAACGGCTGCTGAATGTGCGTGCTCAGGCTGATGCTCTGGAGGATGAGCTAGATGCCATCAACGGCGACTGTGATTCTATCAGTGCGCTTGCTGAGCTTGAGGCAAGGCCGCGTGCGGGGTTTGCTCTGCTGGCGGAAAATACGGCTGAGATTTTGAAGTCTGCTCTGGTAAAAATGGATTTCTTTGAAGCAAACCGCCAGCTGGTGGCTGATATCGTCGCTATCTGGGAGGAATGGACGGAGGATTATAAGGTCTTTGCTACGAAAAGGCTCGATGAGTTCCGCCAGAGCTGTGAGGGCGACGGCATTGCGGAGGATGTCTACGGCAGCTGGTGCGATGACTGGCGCAAATTGCGTTTTGCTGTGGAAAAGAAAGTGCAGCCGCTTATCAAGCGCAGCCTTACGGGTGATATTCCGATGATAAAACAGGATAAGGGGCAGCCGTCTGTTGTGCTCCAGCTGATAAATGTGCTGAAGCATTATAAGCAGGATATCGACGCTTTTTACTTCGACGGGCGCAAGAGCATTTACCAGAAATACGCTTTTGAAGCTAACGGCGATTTGCAGGATAAATTTGAAGCGGAATCGGAGCTTTACCAGCGCACTTTTAAGTTCCAAAAAGCACTGCAAGATATTATTTTCAACTGCCAGAAAGCTGTCGATAGAATTTTCATATTGAAATGGGCAGGCGATCTGCTAGATTTACAGGTGGATGAAATACTGCAATTCGTGGCGGACAGGGATTTGAGCGTGATATCGCAGGCTGTATTGGACGACTTCGCCGCTCTCAAGCGCAAGAACTACGAAGTCTATCTCAATGATGCCAAGGCATACGGCAAGGAACAGGCACGCCGCGAAAAGGAATACAACTCGCTCGTATTCAAGATGCGCCAAGGCTTGAAAAAACTTGAGCAGAAATAAGAAGGGCTTTGATTGAAGAGCAATAACTTTATAAATAAAGATATCATCGCCCCGCCGCTGTTTGATGTCATCTATGATGCCGACTATGAAATCTGGACATCAAAGCAGCCGCAGCCGGGCGACCATATCCGCGTGCAGCGCATGAACGGGCTGTACGCTCATCACGGCATTTACGTATCAGACAGCGAAGTAATCCACTTCACGGGGGCGGACGATGACAGCGTGCTCGACTGGTCAAAGCCGGAGGTCATCGCCACCGACTTGGCGGCGTTCTTGAAGGGCGGCACGCTTGAAGTCAAAGAGTACACCGATGAGGAATTTGCCGACCTCTACTCACCGGAGCAGATAATCAGCTACGCCCGCCACTGTCTGGGCGATAAAGGCTATAACCTGCTTTTCAACAACTGCGAGCACTTCGCCAACGTCTGCACGCTCGGCAGATTTCGCAGCCGGCAGGTGGAAAGGGTGCTGCACAGCGGTTCACCCTATGGAATTTACGACAAAGGAAATGATAATATGAGTATTTGGGGCAGCATAAAAAGTTTCTTCGGCTTCGGCAGCTCCGGCAGCGGCAGCCGTTCCACGACGACTTATGAGCCGGACAAAGTGAAAATCGCCCAAATCGAGGCGGAAAGCAAACAGCGATTATCCGAGATGGAAACGGAACGAATCGAGCTTAGAAAGCAGGCACAGCTGGAACTGATAGACAGCCAGCGCGATGCACAGATGCTGATTGAGCAGGCGCGGGCAAAAGGCTTTATCGCTATGGCACAAAGCATTGCACTATTGCAGGAAAAATTAAATGAAGTAGCAAAGCAAAGGCTGGAAATCATCGAACACGCCTCAATGCCCATGCTCAAGGAAATTGAAAATTTCTATGCTGAGCTTAAAACTCAAATAGATGCGGACAATGATAAGTACAATACAGAAAAACTGCCCCGGCTGCTCGACATACTGGAAAAATACCCCGAAGGCTCCACAGCGCATAAATTATTCTCCAAGCGAATCACCGATGATATGGAATCGCAGATGCGACATTACGACCAGCAGTTCTCTTCATTGCTGGAACGCCAAAAGCAAGTAATAGCCAGCTTCCACAAGACGAAAGAACAGGCTATCAGCCACACCGATGAAATCACCAACCGATTGATTGAACAGCTCGGCAGGCAGGCTCTTGGCACAAATCAGGCGCAAAAAGCACTGCTGACAGAAGATGGTACTCAAGACAAGCCACAGCTGGAAAACAAGATCACACCGCAGCTCGAAAACAAATAACTTCCTTCATTATAATAAAAAGCTCATCAGCATATTATTGCCGATGAGCTTGTTTTCATTGTTCAGCTGCTTTCAAAGCGCGTGCCAGCTGGTCGCAGCACGAAGTCGGACGCGAAGCGCATCTGATGCCTTCCAGCCTGTCGATAACCTCAGAGACCTTCATGCCTTCCACTAGCTTTGCTACGCCGATAGTATTGCCCGGGCAGCCGCCGACGAAATGAACATTGTGCACGCAGTCATTGCCGTCGATATCGAAGTTGATAGCACTGGAACAAGTGCCCGTTGTCTTGTATGTCATATTGAAATTCCTCCTATAATATATACAT
>CATYZV010000254.1 GCA_958415865.1 uncultured Selenomonadaceae bacterium | reverse complement strand
ATATAATTGTTTTGGGTCCTTCCAGCAGGTTTTTTGATTGCGGGTCTAGCGAGCCCCAAAAGCTGGCTAGGTATAAAAATTTTTCTGCTGACTTCCATCTAGGGGGCGCGGTATGCCTTTTCATTAGCGCGGCTATAATATCCAGGCTTGGAAGTATACACCGCCGCCAAAAGGTTTTTACTTGGTGCTGGTCCCTGCTCTCTCCCTTGTGGTCATCCTCATCAGCAGGAAAAAGAAAAGCCCGGCTAATATTTCATTAGTCGAGCTATGACCATCGTGTAAGTGTATGAGCCGATTTTCAAAGTGTGCCCCTTTTCTGCCCCTTTTTTGGTTGCAATGCTGATAAAGCCCATAAAGTACGCGTTATACAAACATTTTAGTACAATTTTACTTAAATTTTGCCTGCAAGCTATACAATTTTACAATTATAGTATATAATAATAAGTACATTAAGCTAAATATGACACACAATCCAGCATAATCAATGGCATACTTCGTTGCACCCGATACCACTTATCACAAAATCTATGAGGTGATAGAAATGGCTATTAAAAGAGTTGAAGTTGACCGCAGGGACTGTCAAAGTTACCGCAATTATCTAAAGAGAGGAGGCTTCATCTCCGCAAGTTATTTGTCCGTTAGTGGCTTAGATGCTGTGAGATTGAAAAAATTGGCTGTCCAGGGAAGACTGGACGCTGTTAGATGTGCTATAGGAAAATCCGTAAGATGGTATTACTGTGAAAAACAGGCAGAATTAGCTCATTTACGTGGAGAAGCTTAATTGAACATGGTTATAATAGAAGGCTGCTTTGACTGTCCATGTGTATCGGGCAGAAAAAGCAGTCTATTTTTGTATTTTATCTTAAATAAGTGTTGACAGATAGATTGAATTCTGATATCATATATATCCGTCAGCAGCAATACAATAGCATATGAATTGCTTTGAGAGCACATGGAGAGTTGTCCGAGTGGTTGAAGGAGCACGCCTGGAAAGCGTGTATACGGGTTACCGTATCGAGGGTTCAAATCCCTCACTCTCCGCCATTTAGTAAGTAATACAGGATTTTGCGATAGCAGAATCCTGTTTTTTGCATATATAGACAATTTTTTATACGGAGGTGCAAAGATGCGCATTATCAAATTGGCGGCAGTGATCTGCATGATGCTGCAAGTGCTCTGCCTGCCTAGAGCTATGGCGGCAGTTTCTCAGCCTTATATGGAGTATTTATCGGCGTGGGCTTCACTGGCTGTCTACAATGATAAATTGGGGCTGCTGGCTCGTGAAGTGCTCAGCGAATACGGCTGGCAGACTAGGTTTGTAACGGAGCAGACGGATCGTTCCGATGTGAAGGTACTGCTGGCGCAAAAGCAGGAGGCGGATCAGCCGATATATCTAGCGGCCATAAGCGGTACGGCGAGTGCACAGGATATCAAAACGGATCTGCGGACGGGCAGTGCGGTATTTGGCGGCAGTACGCCGGAGCAGTTTTCTGCTTTTATGAAAGATGGTGAACTGACGGATGACAAGCCTCTGGTGCACCGCGGGTTCTGCCAGTATGTACAGGACGGATTTTTTCTGCGCAGGTATGATGAGAAGAACGGCTTGACACTGGGAGAAACCATGGCAGAACTATTGCAAAGCGATCAAAAGGCAAAGCTCTACATAACGGGGCACAGCCTCGGAGGAGCCGCAGCTGAACTGCTCGTTGCACGGCTTAGTGATATGGGCGTGCCATCCTCTCAGATGCAGACCATAACATTCGGTGCGCCTGCCGTGGGAAACCAGTGTTTTGTCGATGCGTATGAAGATAAATTAAATCTGACCCGCGTAACGATGCAGGGCGACCCGGTGAAAAATCTGGCTCAGATAGCCAACGATAGATTCGTGCAGTTTAAGACGGCGGAGCAATGGACGCTGCCGTACAGCGAAGCCGATAAATTTGCCCATGGCATGCTGCTCTATTTTGACCGAGCTATGTGCCGCTATTACAGTCAAGCACAGGTAGCAGCAGAGATAGAAAACAGCGATATTCCGATAAGCGTTTCCTTTGATTTCCCGCCGGAGCTTGCCGAAACGGAAAAATATATAGAACTGGCAGTGAAGGACAACTTTCGGCATAAAAATATCTCTTTAGACCCAGGCCGATCAATCGCTTATAGATTTCAGGCTGAGCAGATTCGCGAGGATACTTCTAATAAGAGGTACTACATCAACAGCGTAAAATACATTCGCGCTACCGACGGCAAACTGATTTCTTACAGCAGTGCTGCCGCTGACACCAAGGAGATGACCGTGGCGCAGGCAGCACTGTACGCGGCGTATCAATGCGATAAATAGCTGCTCAGAAGTATCTATCTAAATCTATTGAAGCTATATCAGTTACGATTTCATCAGCTCGGGACAGGTCCTGTTTGCCGGAATTGGGATTGACAAAGCCGATGCAGTACATGCCGGCATCCTTTGCCGCCCTAACGCCGTTGCAGGAATCTTCGAGGACCACGCAGTCAGCAGGTGCGATGCCCAAGAGCTCGGCAGTCTTGAGGTAGATGTCGGGATACGGCTTACCGTGCGGCAGGCTTTCACCTGAGACGAAGAATTTGTAGTAATGGCGTATATGAAAATCATCGGCAACTGCTTCGATAGCGTCAAGAGGTGAAGAGGAGGCTATCGCAGCGGGAATCTGCCGGCGGCGCAGCTCCTCTAATAGAGGCACTATGCCTGCCATGGGTTCTACGTGGTTTTGCAGTACGTACTGCTTGAAGGTATTCATATGGCTGGCTGCCATCTGCTGTGCTGTATAGGGCAGGTGGTGTTTTTTGATGATATCGGCAAATACTGCTGTGCAGGTCATGCCGGTGTATTGGTCGCATTCTTCAGATGTCAAAGTGATGGGAAAACCTGCCAGTTCCTGCTTCATGACGGCGGTGTGAATAGGCTCGCTGTCTATGATCACGCCGTCCATATCAAAGATAAATGCTTTCATGAAAAGACCTTCTTTCTTCTATAT
>CATYZV010000253.1 GCA_958415865.1 uncultured Selenomonadaceae bacterium | reverse complement strand
AAGCCTTCTGATTTCACTTTAAATATTCACTTTCCTTTTTATATTGAGCTAAAATTCATCTATTACATTTGTATTATAACATATACTGCACAAATGTCCCTACAAATCTTTGCTGAATTACTGCTCTACATTGCCTTCTTTGTCTTCCATACTCAGCAGCAGCGTATGTTCCGAGCGTTCCATATGGTATTCAGACGCTTTCTGCGCTGCGGCAGCATCGCCCTGAGCAATGGTATCGACAATGCGGCGATGTTCCTCAAGCGTTTCCTCCAGCCTACCCGGATACGCCATGGATTTAGCGCGGAAACTGGTGAGCTGTTCACGCAGATTGCAGATGATGCCTACCAAGCGGTTGTTACGGCTCGCCTGATAGAGCAGGTCGTGAAACTTCGTATCAGCTTCGACGATCTTTTCCATATTATGTTCTTTGATAGCTTCGCCGATCACGACCAGCAGCCGCTGCAGCTGTTCGAGTTCATCATCTGTGATGCGCTCTGCTGCAAGGCCGCTCGCCAGAGAATCGAGTGATGTTCTGATCTCAAAAACTTCATTGATATCCTTTATGGAAAGATTGGAAACATACGTGCCGCGGCGCGGCATCATGATCACATAGCCTTCCAGCTCCAGTTTGCGGATAGCTTCACGCACCGGCGTGCGGCTCACGCCCAGCTGTTCTGCCAGATGAATTTCCATCAGGCGTTCGCCCGGCTTTAATACCCCTTTGCGGATCGCATCGCGCAGCGTTTCAAATACTACCTCCCGCAGCGGCTGGTAGCTGTCTAGTTTTATCGGTGTGAGTTTACTGCTCATAATACTTGGTAATTCCTCTCTATATCTGTACAATTATATATAATAAAAATCATAAATCAGCATTTGCCGTCTGAGTAGCAAATACATCAGCATCAAAATCGGTTCTGATTTTATCAGCTATGCTCTGCGCCTGCTCATTCGACTCTGCCACGGCAAATACGGTCGGACCGCTGCCGGACATCATAGCTGCCTTAGCTCCATAGGCCATCAGCGAACGTTTTATCCGTTCTATCTCAGGATGAGCCGGTATCGTAACGTACTCCAGCACATTGCCGAGGCTTTTGCAAATGCCGCCGGCATCCTGCTTTGCCAAAGCATTTTTCATCCCGGCTTCATCAGGATGAACGACGCTATCTTCCACCTCACGGTAATGCTTATAAACCCATGCGGTGGATACGCCTATCTTGGGCTTTACCAGCACCAGAGGCAATACCGGTGCAGCAGGCAGCGGGCTCAAAATTTCACCGCGGCCGCGCGCCAGCATCGTGCCGCCGAGCACGCAAAACGGTATATCCGAGCCGAGCCTGCCGGCCAAACGGCAGAGCTCTTCATCCGGCAGATGAAGGTCAAACAGTTCATTCATGCCGCGCAATGCCGCTGCCGCATCCGTACTGCCGCCTGCCAATCCTGCCGCTACCGGAATCCGTTTTTCTAAAGTTATATCCACGCCGCCGGGAATATCGCATACTTCCAGCAGCAAAGCAGCCGCCTTATAAATGAGATTATCCTGAGGCACTGCCACGCCCTCTACATCGCCGTGCAGCACAATGCCTCGCTCTATTTTTTTCAATGTCAGAGTATCGCATAAATCAATAGACTGCATTACCATGCTGACTTCATGGTATCCATCACTGCGCCTGCCGAGTATATCCAGCGTTAAATTTATCTTAGCCTTTGCATTTATCGTTATCATCGCGATCATCCCATCGTGAATTAGTGATTTAGAAATTGTGAAGTTCCGATGAAATGTACTCAATATACATTGTATCGGCATTGCACACTCCTAACAGATAGTATGTACACAAGCATTGACACTCCCCATGCCTAAAGGCAGGGGATTCTTGAGAAGCTCAGCCAAATTTATCAGCTGACTTTTATTCTCAAAGGGCTTGCCAAAAGCCCTCTACACAGTTCTTCGTATTTGAAGTTCTGCTTACTTTTTCGCAGTATATTGCACGCTCCGTTTACATCGGCATTTAGCATCCTGCCGTTTTTAGCGCGGTACAGTCCGCGGTATATTCTTTTACCGCTGAATTTGTACGTTTGCTTTTTGATCTCGCTAAAAACAGGTATTTCATCTAAATCCAAGAAACTTGCCTTTGATGTGTAGGATTCTTCCTGCTCAATGTAATTCATTTCATACCTCTCACAGAGATTTTTTATCGTCTGCAAGAGTTTACTGAAGCTGATCTGCGTAAACTGCTGATTGTTTTTTGAACCAAGATTAACATTTCGCTTGAAATCTTTGTTATAGCCGCAAATCATTGTTCCTATATCATGGGCAATGCAGTAGTTTATGATATAGCGTGCTGTTTTCTTGATGCAGTCATCAATGCGGCTGTTTCTCTTTCTCGTCAGGCTACAAATCTGCTTTGTCGTATGAAAGCCTTGCTTACTCGCAACGCTTTGCAGTTTTGCCTTGCGCTTATTCCAATATTGGTTGATTGATTTTATTTTACGTCCGTCCATGATGAACGAAGTCCCTTTATCGGTTACGCAGGAAGCGAGGTTATCCACGCCGATATCAATAGCAATGCAGTTATCCTTATTGAGATACTTGGGTTCTGCTTCAATTTCATAGCAGTATTGAATCTTGAAATGATGTCCCTTGTAGAGCGGAATGATGCGAATTTCTTTGATAGTCTTGTCTTTTAAACGCTCAGGCAGAACAATTTTTATAGATGCTTTATCATGCTTTTTAGAAAAAGCCCTGCTCATGGGGAGCGACAAGATACCGTTTTTGATATTTATGGCATTTGTAGACAAGACGAGATTGAACATGCCGCCTTTTTCACGGTACTTAGGCAGGCGGACTTTTTCATTGTACTCGCCGCTTTTTTTCTTTTTCAAGAGTGCAAAAAAGGATTTAAAACTGCGGTCAGCGACTTTCATCGTCTGCTGTGCTACACCCGCCTGAAGCATCCTGTAATTTTCATTGAGCTTGCAGATATGGTAATTTTTCGTATACTGAAGATACGT
>CATYZV010000252.1 GCA_958415865.1 uncultured Selenomonadaceae bacterium | reverse complement strand
CTGTAGTTTTATTATTAAACTACAGCCTTTGTTTTATATCGAATCAAATTACATTGTTTTTAATATCTCCACGAAGTCCGCGCGCGATACGGCAAGGTTGAATTTGCGTCTGAGTTCGGCACTGCCGTACATTCCGTGGGTGTACCAGGTGGCGTGTTTGCGCATTTCTCTGGGGCCGATGTAGCTGCCTTTCCATTTTAGCAGCATATCGAGGTGTTCCATGATGACGGCTTTGCGTTCGTCGATGGTGGGCTCGCCGGGGTCGACACCGGTGAAGAGGAATTCTTTGAAGCGGCGGAATATCCAAGGGTTGCCCTGTGCGCCGCGTCCTATCATCACGGCATCGCAGCGGGTCTGTTCAAAGATGCGCGTGAGGTCGCTGCACGTTCTGATATCGCCGTTGCCGATGACGGGGATATCGACGGCCTCTTTGACTTGGCGTATGATGTCCCAGTCGGCGTGGTCGCGGTAGAACTGTTCGCGCGTCCTGCCGTGGACGGCGACTGCGTCAAGGCCTGCTTTCTGCGCCAGCTGTGCCATTTCTACGGCGTTGCAGTGCTCATCATCCCAGCCTTTGCGGATTTTTACAGTAACGGGCATATTCTTGACTGCTTCGCGTGCTGCGCACATTATTTCATAAGCCAGCTGCGGTTCTTTCATCAAGGCGGAGCCTTCGTGATTTTTGACTATCTTGGGGGCGGGACAGCCCATGTTGATGTCTATCATGTCGCAGCAGTTCAGTCCGACAACGTATGATGCGGCTTTGTACATGCGCTCAGGGTCGCCGCTGAACAGCTGGATAGCGATGGGGCGTTCTTCGGGCACTGTCTTTAGCATTTCCAAGGTCTTTTCGTTGCGGAAATTGATGCCTTGGTCGCTGACCATTTCAGAGTAGACCATGCCGCAGCCCATGCGCTGAGCTAGTATGCAGTACGCTGTATCGGTAACGCCTGCCATCGGCGCGAGGAAGACAGGTGTGGTTATTTCGAGATTTCCAATTTTCATCGTGATTTAAAAGCTGTCAGTCATTGGACTGAGCATTGTTTTTCAGCTTTTCTAAATACCCCTTTCTGGCGTTGGCATTGCGTTCGTAGAGCACGCGCAGTCCTGTCAAGGTCAGGAAGTGATCCGTCTTGTCGATGGTGCTCGATTCTTTGGCTATCATCTGAGCCAGTCCGCCGGTGGCGATGACTCTCATCGGCTTGCCGTATTCTTTCTTGATGCGTTCGACGATGCCGTCTATCTGTCCGACTGCACCGTAGATGATGCCGGACTGCATATTGGTGATCGTATTGTGGCAGATGACCGTCTTGGGCGTTACCAGCTCGATACGCGGCAGGTTGGCGGCTTTTTGAAACAGCGCATCTGCCACCATGCCGATGCCCGGTGCGATAACGCCGCCGAGAAAGTCGCCCTTTTCATTTACTACGTCGAAAGTCGTTGCCGTGCCGATGTCGATGACGATCAGCGGACCGCCGTACTGTTCAAATGCGCCGACTACATTTACAATTCGGTCAGCACCTAAAAGGCGTGGATTTTCATAGACGAGGCGTATGCCTGTCTTGATGCCGGGACCGACCAAGAGCGGCTTTATCTTGAAGTAGCGTTCACACATCTTGCTGATCGGGATTACGAGCGGCGGCACGACAGACGAGATGATGATATCATCTATCTGCTGCATGCTCATGTCCTGGTAGCGGAACAGTTCATTGATCAGCATACCGTACTCATCGCCGGTCTTCTGCCGGTCGGTGGAGATACGCCAGTGGCGGCATAACTTCTTTCCTTCATATGCACCCATAACAATGTTGCTGTTGCCAATATCGAAAACTAAAAGCATTTAAAGTTCCTCCATCTGCGAGTTTAGCGGCTCACCGGACGTATAGATACGTCGCCTGCCAACACGCGTTTAATTTGTCCGTTAGTTTTTACCAGAAGTGCACCGTCGCTGTCGATGTCCACCGCGGTGCCTTCATACGTCTCACCAGTGCCTACGCCGATCACGCTGATATGCTGGCCCAGCGTGATGGAATATTCGCGCCACTGTTTGAAGATAGGCTCAAAGCCTTCCGTCTGAGCGACTATATAGAGCCTTTCCAGCTCGGAGGCAATGGCACTCAAAAGCTTGATGCGGGATACTTCATGACCCAGTATGCCGCTTAGTGAAGCTGCTTTATCCTTTACATCGTCGGGCAGAGCTTCAATCGGTATGTTGACATTGATGCCCATGCCGATGACGATGAAATTCACGCCTTCCATCTCGGCGTTCATCTCCGTCAGGATGCCGACGAGCTTCTTGCCGTCGTGCAGAATGTCATTGGGCCATTTGATGCCTACATCCGCTCCGGCAACTTCCTTCATCGCCTTGACGATGGCGACAGCCGCCAGCAGCGTGTACTTAGGTGCCTCCTGCGGCAGTATCTTGGGGCGTAAAATCACGGAAAATAAAATTCCCTTGCCGCGCGGCGAGAAGAATTTGCGCGACAGCCTGCCGCGTCCGCCGGTCTGCTCTTCGGCAATTACGAGCGTGCCGTCAGGTGCTCCGGCTGCTGCCAGCTTCTTTGCCTGAATATTGGTAGAGTCCGTAACCGTGAAATACTTTATCTCCGAGCCGATGATCTTCGTCGTCAGCGCGTTGTGCACTTCCTCTGCCGACAGTAGATCCGGCGAGTGCAGCAGGCGGTAGCCGCTGCGCGGTACGCTTTCAATTTCATAGCCGCTGTCGCGCAGAGCCTTTATATGCTTCCAAATCGCTGTGCGCGATACATTCAGCTGCTCGGCAAGCTCCTCCCCGGAGATGAATTTATCTCCGGATTGTCTTAATAAATTTAAAATCTGAGAACGCATAATTTCTGTCTTTCCTTATCCTTTATAGAATTATAAAATGCAAAACAAAATAAATCCTCAGCTGATGCAGTCAATCGTCAACCAATTGCTAAAATATATAATATCTTATGATGTTGATATAAGCAAGAAAATAGCAAAAATATTTTCGCAAAAAACAGGATTTTTACTTATTGACCGCAAATGTATATAATATAT
>CATYZV010000251.1 GCA_958415865.1 uncultured Selenomonadaceae bacterium | reverse complement strand
ATTTTATATAAGTTTACAGAATTTTTCAAGCCCTAATGTTTTTGTATGTGATATGCAAAAAGGCAGGATGTTTTATTCCTGCCTTTAATGCGCTTATCTGTAGGGTAACTAAGTTTTATCTGAATCAGTTTTTGGCTAAAGGCTTTTTGAGGATTGCGAGCAGAATCATGGTGATTACTGAACCGATAGCAATAGCTGCGAGGTACATGAGCGGATTGCCGATGGTGGGCACTACGAAGATACCGCCGTGAGGTGCGCGCAGCGTGCATTCAAATGCCATGGAAAGTGCACCGGTTACAGCCGAGCCGATGATGCAGGACGGAATTACGCGGGCAGGGTCAGCTGCAGCGAACGGGATAGCACCTTCAGTGATGAAGGACAGGCCCATTACAAAGTTAGTAGGGCCGGCTTTGCGTTCAGCATCAGTAAATCTATTGCCAAAGAACGTCGTGCAGAGTGCAATCGCGATAGGAGGAACCATGCCGCCTGCCATTACGGAGGCCATGACACCGAATTCACCGTCAGCCAATAATGCAGTGCCTGTTACATAAGCAGCTTTGTTGAACGGGCCGCCCATGTCGATGGACATCATGCCGCCGACAACGGCACCGATTAAGATACGGCTGCTGGGATCCATGTTCTTGAGCGTTTCAACGAGCCATGTATTGAGTGCGCCGACGGGCGGGTTGACGATAAAGAGCATTACGGCACCGATCAAGAGCACGCCGAAGAAAGGAAGCAGCAGAATGTTCTTGATGCCGTCGAGCGATTCGGGCAGCACGGTGAATGCTTTTCTAAGAGCGATGATGATATATCCGGCAGCAAAACCGGCGATCAGTGCGCCCAAGAAGCCGGATACGGCAGTATTGGGAACAGCACCGGAAGCGATGGCACCGCCGACGAAACCTGCTACAAGGCCGGGACGGTCAGCAATACTCATGCCGATGAAGCCGGCGAGTACAGGCAGCATGAAGCCGAAGGATACGCCGCCGACGCTCTTGAAAAAGGCAGCGAGCGGTGTGTTGGAACCGAAGTTGCCGGGATTTGCCGGGTCGTAAACATCGACGAGGAAGGCGATGGCGATCAGGATACCGCCACCTACTACGAACGGAAGCATATGGGATACGCCGTTCATGAGATGCTTGTAGAGCTGGCGGCCGAGGCTTTCATTAGCTCCGGAGGAAGATGTATCTTCATCATTACCTTTGCTCTGGAAGATGGGAGCATCCTGAGCCAATGCTCTGTCGAGCAGTTCATCAGCTTTGTTGATGCCGTCGGCTACTTTAGTAATTATGACGTGTTTGCCGTTGAAACGAGCCATGGGAACGTTTTTGTCAGCTGCGACGATTATGCACTTTGCATTGGCGATTTCTTCGTCTGTCAGCACATTTTTGCGTCCGCCGGTGCCGTTCGTTTCAGCTTTTAAGGTAATGCCTCTCTTCTTAGCATGTTCTTCCAATGACTTGGCAGCCATATAAGTATGGGCGATACCGGTAGGACATGCCGTTACAGCAAGTATTTCAAAACCTTTTTTTGCAGGAGCTGCGGCTTTTTCTTCTGCCGGTGCAGGGGCTGCAGCTTCTTCTTTAGCAGCTTCTTCTGCTACTTCGTCAGCTTCCTGTTTGTCGATGAGGCTCAGGAATTCTTCAACGGATTTAGCATTGATCAGTGCTTCTTTAAATTCGGGAACCATCAGCATCATGGCAAGGCGGCTCATGAGTGCTACATGCAGGTCGTTAGAGCCTTCAGGAGCTGCGATCATGAAGAACAGGCGGGACGGCTGACCGTCTAGTGCGGCATAATCCATGCCGTCTTTTACTACCATAGCTGCAAGGCCGGCTTCTTTTACACCGCTGCTCTTGGCATGGGGCGTAGCTATGCCTTCTCCGAGACCGGTGGAACCGGTAGCTTCACGGTCTAAAACAGCCTGTACATAAGCTTTTTTATCGCTCAAATTGCCGCTTTTTTCCATGAGGTCTGCCAGGATGTTGATAGCTTCTTCCTTACTCTTAGGCGGAGCAACATCGAGCTTGATGCTGACCGGTTTTAACAAATCGGTAATTTTCATTAGTATAAGTCCTCCCTCAAACAATAGGTAATAATATATAATGAAGTTTTATGATATATGGGGTATGGATAGCTTAATTAAGGGTTTTGAGAAGTGCTTCAACTTCAGGACGGGTTGCGAGATTTTCGGAGAAGGCAGAAGCGGAACCGGTAGCTACGCCCATCAGGAAAGCAGCGCGGAAATCGTTCTGTTCATAGAATCCTGTCAAGAAGCCTGCTACCATAGAATCGCCTGCGCCGATGGAATTAACGAGCTTTCCTTTGGGAACGGGAGAATACGAAGTAGTGCCGTCTTCGGCAACGAGAATCGCGCCGTCGCCGCCCATGGAGATCAGGACATTTCTGGCACCTTGTTCCTGGAGTTTCTTGGCGTATTTGATGATGTCATCGTGGCTCTTTAGTTCAACATTGAACATTTCAGCGAGTTCATGATTGTTAGGCTTTATCAGGAAAGGTCTGTATTTGAGCACGTTGAGCAGCAATTTTTTCGTAGCGTCGACAACGATATTGATGCCGCGTCCCTCAAGGCGTGCCATGATATCTTCGTAGATGCTGTCAGGCAGGCTCTTAGGAATGCTGCCTGCTAATACGAGCGTATCACCGCTAGTCAGCTTGTCGAGCTTGGCGAATAATTCGTCGATTGCCGGCTGCGGAATATCGGGACCCTGGCCGTTTACTTCGGTTTCCTGTTCCTGTGTCTTGATTTTGACATTGATGCGGGAGAAGCCTTCCGGCAGTTCAATGAAATCGCTCTGGCAGCCGAAGCTGTGCAGCTGGCGCAAAATTTCTTTGCCGGTAAAGCCGGACATGAAGCCGAGTGCCGTGCTGTCAATGCCGAGATTCTTGAGTACGATGGATACGTTGATGCCTTTGCCGCCGCCGAGTACTTGTTCATAATTTACGCGATTGGTGGCACCGGGTATGAATTTATCCATGCGCACGATGTAGTCAATGGCCGGATTAAATGTTACTGTATAGATCATTTGCAAACCTCCAGAA
>CATYZV010000250.1 GCA_958415865.1 uncultured Selenomonadaceae bacterium | reverse complement strand
TTATTTAGGAGATGATTATATGACTACAAACGATCCTTTGAAGCTGCGCTATGAAAAACTCGGCCCTGCCGTGGTCAAAGCTCTGCAAAAACGCCATTTTGAGGCTTATTACTGTTCAACGGCAGCTGAAGCACTGTCTCAGGCTATTGCCTTGATACCTGAGCAGGATACTGTATCGTGGGGAGGCTCTATGACAATCAGCCAGATAGGGCTGCTCGATTACGCCAAAAGCCATTATACGGTCATTGACCGAGACACGGCAAAGACTCCGGAAGAGCGAATCCGGCTGATGCGCCGCGGCTTGTTGTCCGATACCTTTTTGATGAGTTCTAATGCTATAACCGAAGATGGGCAGCTTGTGAATATAGACGGCAACGGCAATCGCGTCGCCGCGCTGATATACGGTCCGTCAAATGTGCTCGTCATAGCCGGCATGAACAAAATTGTAAAAACGCTCGATGATGCGTACAGCCGCGCTCATCATACAGCAGCTCCGGCAGTCGTGCAGCGTTTTCCTGCCGCCAAGACTCCCTGCAATATTACAGGCAGCTGCAGGGAATGTCTCGGTGAGTCGAGCTGCTGTGCTCAATTCGTCCGCACTCGTCTATGCCGTCCAGCGCGGCGGATAAAAGTGATTCTCGTCGGTGAAAATCTAGGGCTTTAGTCAAGCATTCTGAGATATTATAAGCCCTGTTACCGCCAGTATCATGCCGCCTGCCGTGTAAATTGTGAACGGTTCGCCCAAAATTGCATACGCTGCAAGCACTGTTATAACCGGTGAAGCGTATATATATGCTGTCGTTTTGACTACGCCGAGGTATTTAGTAGCGAAGTTCCATGTTACAAAGCAGATTGCCGACGCGCCCACGCCTAAGTATAGCAGATTGGCGAGATTGACCGGCTCTATAGCGTATATTAAATCTATGTCAAAGCCCGTGAGTATTAGCGGCGGTATCATTAGAATTACACCGTATAGAAAAATCTCTCGTGTTACTGTTATCATGTCGTAGTCAAACGTGCAGATTTTTTTCAGCAGCACAGAGTATACAGCCCAGACGGCAGCCGCACCGAGAGCCAGTAAATCGCCAAGCGGGTTGACTTGCAGTGAATTTAATGTGTGGTCGCCCACGTTGAGCAGCACCACGCCCGCCATTGCGACTGCAAAGCCGATGAAAAAGGGTCCGTTGAGTATGCGGCGGCGCAGTACTAAATAAGATAGTATACCGGCAAAAAACGGTGCCGTAGCCATGATGATGCCTACATTGGAAGCGTACGTGTACGTCAGTGCTATATTCTCCAGCAGATAATACAGTGTAACGCCTGACAGCCCAGCGAGCACGAAGTAGAGCCTGTGTTCTTCGCGTTTGAGCTTCAGCTGCTGCGGCCTGATCAAATACAAAATAGTCAGGGCGATGACAAAGCGCGTTATTAGTATCTCTATAGGAGTGAAGGTTTCTAATAATACTTTGGTAGATATAAACGTCGTGCCCCAGCAGGTCATGGTAAACGCTGCTAGGAAATGACCTTTGATTGCTGTATTCACTTCAATATCATTACCTCTCTATTCTTTTTTGAATTTTTCTGCCAGCTGTGTCGGACAGTATGCTTTATCCTGAGTCAACTTGTAGATAGTGCTGTCGTAGATATATCGCTTGGCACTCTCGCTGTAAAAGGCCCAGCCTGTCGGCGTATGCTCAAGTCTCCAGCTGTTTTTTTGCAGCTGATCCATGAACATTTTGCGGCTGTTCGATGCGGTGGCAGAATCTATAACTTTTATTAAATTCTCTATTAATCTGTAAAAACCTTGTTTTCTTTCGGATAAAATCTCAGTTTCTGCTATTTCATATTTTGGTATGGTGCCGCAAAATTTTTCTATGTTAGCCCGTAGTATACTCTGACTCGGATTTTTCGGCGGAAATGTCTGCTCTAAAATCCTATCGCTGATACTTTTTTCTACGCTGTTCAAGGTGAAAATTAAGTCTTGCCGCAGTCTTTTGTAGCTGACGGTTACTCCGCTTTGGTTTAATATCTGTTCAAACTGCTCGAAGCCTTTGCCTTGAGATAGGGCAAGGGCTTTTTTTACTGTATCGTATATCTGCTGCTGCCAGCTTAGCTGACGAAATGTTTCGTTTAGGACGCTGTAGCGTTTCTTCATGCTGTAGGCTGGCTGTTTTGCGGCGCGTGTGTAGGCGGAGCGTTCTATTACTGATAGGTTGTGTTTACGGCATAGTTCATCTGATGAGGCTTTGAGGTGTTCTAGTGTTTTGTTGGCATGGATTTCTAGTGTTTTTCCTGTCAGTGAATTGACGCTGTTGATTATGAAGTGGTTGTGAATATGTTCTTTGTCGATATGTGTGGCGATACATACTTCAAAACCTGCTTGGGCGAAGTTTATATCTGCCCATTTTGTGCCTATCTCATGAATCAGCTGCGGAGTGGCTTCTCCGGGCTGAAAGGACTGCTGGAGGTGCTTGTACATTTCGCTGTTGATTTCGTCTTTGTCTTTTCGGAACATTGCTTTGGTAGCTATCATTGTTTCGTAGATGTCTTTGGGGCTGCCCCAGCAGTTTTGGGCTGTGATTAATTTTTGTTTGTCGGGTAGTATTATTTTCTGAGGCTGGCAGATGTAGTATAGTGCTGCTTTTAGGGCTGCTTTGGTGCGTCCTGCCGCAACAATTTTAATAATTGCCATAGTTCGTTGCATCCTTTCTGGAGGTCGTTGATTAGTTTTTGGGTCTGTTTGGTGGAACAATTCTGCTCGCTTAGTTTTTGGGAGAGTTCGTTTGTCTTATTGCCTAGGTATTTTATCTGTTTTAGTGTTTCGTTGAAATTTGGGAGGGCGTAGATGGGTGTGTTGTTTAGGAGGTCTAGGATTAGTTCGGTTTTTGTTTTGTTGGTCTGTAGTGCTTTTTGGCGTATCATTTGGTCTTGGGCTGCGGTTAGGCGTATGTTTAGCTGATGGCGGCGCGGGGATGGTTTCATTGTTTTTCCTCTTTTCTTTATGGATTTACTGCTTTCGTCTATACACAAACTAAGCTTGCTATTCATCTCTTTTTTTCTTTATACTATTCGTTGT
>CATYZV010000249.1 GCA_958415865.1 uncultured Selenomonadaceae bacterium | reverse complement strand
GTATTATGTTCGGTTTAGTTCCTTTCACTACTTCTAAAGATGCTGCTAAAGACAACGGTTTCAACAGTTTACTCGATGTTTTCAATGAACCGTTTTTCACCAATACATTCGCACCTGTTCAGCAGGCTGTCAAATCGTTTAAAGTCGATGTCAAGGACAACGGCGATGCTTATGAATTGACGGCTGAACTGCCGGGCGTGAAAAAAGAAAATATCTCGCTGAATTACGATAACGGTTATTTGACCATCAGCACGAAGGTCGAAAAAAACGTAAACGCTGCTCCGGCGGAAGGCAAGACTGACGATAAAACTGCAAAAGCTGAAGGCAAGTACGTACGCCGCGAACGCTACACGGGTGAAATGAGCCGTTCCTTCTACATCGACGGCATCGATGAAAAGAATACGAAAGCTGCTTATAAAGACGGTATCTTGACGGTTAATATGCCTAAGGCTAAAGAACCGGAAGGTGCTACGAATATCGATATTGCTTGACGATATTTACTCATTAAGTGAGAAAGGGAAGTCCTTTAAAGGACTTCCCTTTTTTGTGTCAATCTGCAAAACGCCGCTTGAGTGATGGCAGGTACAGTATGAAGATGATGGATTCCAAGAGGTAGGTCAGCACGTATGTCGTCCATATTCCGTCATTGCCGAATGAAGCCATTAAGAGTTTTTGACCGAGGAAAAAGAAGATTACGGCTATGAACATCATATTGCGGATGGAGGAGGTATAGCCTACTCCGGTGTACATTCCGTAGAGCAATAGGCCTGTGGACGCAAATAGAGGATATATTGCCAAGTAGACGGCAAATTCTGCAGCGTATGTGTATACTTCAGGCAGATTGGTCATGAAGCTGATGAAGTATGTCCCGCCGATGAAGCAGACTGCAGCGCAGAACAGAGCGAATACACCGAGGCAGCGCAGGCTGATCTTCAGCACAGCATTTAATAGATGCAGATTTTTGTCGCCGTACGCCTTGCCGGAAAAGACGCTGACACCGTTTGCCATGCCGTCGAAGAAGTACGCCAGTATGAAGATTATTTCTAAGATGACGGCATTGGCGGCGAGAGTCGTCGTGCCGAGCGAGCTGCCTGCCATGGCGAAGAGGTTGTTTATCGTCAGCAGGCAGATAGTGCGCAGCATCAAATCTGTGTTGACGCGCATCATGGAGATAAATGATTTCATGTGGTAAATCTTCGATATAATTTCAGTAGAAAAATGCAGCTTTCCCTTGAAATAGACTGCGCCGAAGCCGATGAGGCAGCCGTATATCTGCGCGATAAAAGAGGCGTATGCTACGCCTTCGATATTCATATCCATGACGAATACGAACAGTACGGACAAGGCAATATTCATGATGTTCATGGAAATCTGCATTATCATCGTCCAGCGGATTATCATCCTGCCCATGAGCCAGCCGAGCGTTACATAATTGAATAAGACAAAAGGAGCTCCCCATATAACAATATCACAGTATGCTTTCATGAGCTGTATTACAATAGGCTCAGGGCTCATGAAAGCAGCGTATAGATCGAACAGCCACGGGTATATCAGCATGAAAGCTGTACTTATGGCAAGAGCGAGCAGCAGCGGGCGTGCAAGGGATAAGAAAGCATCTTCAGCGCTTTTTGTGCCTAATGCCTGAGCGGAAAAAGCCGTTGTCGATACGCGCAAAAAGCCGAACAGCCAGTATATGTTGTTGAATAAAATTACACCGAGCGAGACAGCGGCGATGTAGTATGCCACATCCATATGGCCCATGATTGCTGTATTTGCCGCGCCCAAAAGGGGCTGAGTAGCTGTTGAAATCATGAAGGGAATAGTAACCTTCAGGTAATCTGCATACGTTAAGTGTGATGTCATCATACATTCCTTTTATTGAATTTTTTATTTAGAAACGGTATTCCAGCCTGCCGAACCAGCGAGTCAGGTCTTTGTGCTCATTTTCCAGCTTGTCGCCGTTGAAATAGGAAATAGTGCCTGTGAGGTTTTTGGCAAAGACGTAATTGCCGCCGATTTCATAGCCTTCTTCACCGACGAAGGAATTGGTATAAGTCGGCACAAAAGTAGCTAACTGTCCGAGGCTCTTGTAAGCGGCGTACAGGCCGAAGGTATTCGCTTTAGTGCGTTTTGCACCTTTGTAATTCAGCTGAACGATGTAGGCATTTTCTTCATCGCTGTTCTTCAGACCGTAGTCAGAAGCGTCGAGATTGGACAGTGCATAGACACCGCCGAGCGTGAAGTTTTTGTCGAAGGAATACTCGCCGGCAAACTCAAAAATCTGCTGTGTTTCGTCGAGCGAGCCGCTGCGCACATTGTGGTAAGCAAAGCCTGCTGTAAAAGCATCATTGACGGGATATTCCGCCTGAAGTCCTGCATAGTGCATGGCTTCGTATTCAGGATAATTCTTCATCACGCCGTTGTTCTTATCGTTGTGCGGCGAATCGAAATTTCCTACGGCAGCCGTGTAAATCGCTTTGCTGGCGGCATCGGTGTAGGAGTATTTCGCGCCCTTCATGTAATCATCGTATATCATACCGTAAGCGATGTTCATATTGGCAAAGTCGGCATAATCTATTTTGCCGGCGGAAATCGTGCCGCCGAAGGCAGGACCCTGTATGTAGAGCATACGATTGTAGAAGTGATCTTCATCGCGGTCTTTGTAGTTGATATCGTAGTCGACGCGGTTTTTAATTTTCCAGCCATTGCCGAGATTCAGCGTAGGTTCAAGGCGCGTGCGCAGAAGGGATTTCTTCGTTTCATGTTTCTTGCCTGTAACATTGTCGCGGCGGATATCGTAGCGGATTAGTCCTTTGACAGTCAAAATATCTTCTGCTTTTTTTACTTCCGGAGCTGTTTCTTCAACCTGAATTATCTGTTCATTGGATTCAATCTCCGTGGAAGTTTCAGCGATAGGCTGTTCAGCTGCCAAAGCCGATGCGGCAGTCATGCTTATAACGCCTGCGGCGGCTAGCTGAGATAATAATTTGGCATTAAATTTCATTGGTGTTTCATGCTCCTCTTTTTTTTGATTAGGATTATAAAGCATTTTAATTATTACTGTCAAGCATTGACT
>CATYZV010000248.1 GCA_958415865.1 uncultured Selenomonadaceae bacterium | reverse complement strand
GTAATCAAATAAATCCGCTCTTACGGGCGTGTGCAGCCGGTAGATTATCTTAAAGCCATTGTACTTGGGTGCGGGCTTGGGTTGTCCTTGTGCTGAGATTTCGCCGAGAAAGTAAAATTCTTTCGTTTCTTTGTCGTCGCCGGGCTTGCGCATGAATAGGTAGAGCGTGTTGTTTTCTGCTTTTGCTTCGTAGATGTGGCGTGCATCGGCGGAGTCTATTTTGCGGTTGCCTTTGGAATACGCTGTAATTGACCTGTCGGAGAGAAATTGGTTGGCGTAGTCGACGCGTTTTTCTTCGGGTTTTACATAGTTGATGAATACGGGCATGGTGTGGGTATTTTTTTCGTAGAAATAGCCTGCCATAGCGTTGGGGTTTATCTTCTGCGGCCAGTTTAGGAGGCGGCAGACTTCTTCATACGTGTATTTTTCATATAGTACGAGGTCTGTTTCTGCATAGGCGGCGGTGAATTTTTCTTCATACCGCTTTAGGGCAAATTCTATTATCTCATTGACTGCCTGTTTGAAGTTATCATCTTGCAGCATCGCAGCAAAGGTATCGCTGATAATGTAATCGCCTTTTTCATCGGGTTTAATAAATACGCAGTCAGCATACTTGGGGCGTTCATTGGATATGGTGAATGTGTTTGTCAGATTGGCTATCAGTGAAGTTTTTTTCATATTTGATAGATTTTGCTGTCGTGTGATTTCTGATATCAATTTAGCCTGAGGCTTATGCAGCAGAATTTGCAGGGCGGTTAATTCCAAAGAGCGTTTTCCTTTGCCAAAGCAGCGGCTTATAAAGGTGAGAAGCTGCTCCTGTACCGCGCTGAGCTGCAATTTGTAATCCGGTTCGTACTTTTGCAAAAAAGCGGGATAGGAGCCGAAGCGGTCAAAGTATCTCACGATATCTATTTCGCCGAAGCGGTCGAAGTCAGCGATGGAAGGAATCCTGCCCAGCTTCTGCTTTAATTTCAGATACGCTGCTTTCAATACAGCAGCCGTGCTGAGTTTTGCCGTGTCGATGGCGGCGTAAATGCGGCGGCGGGATATCTCGTCAAAGCTGAGCGTGGAACAGCCCGGCAGAAAGCTGCTGCCTTCTGCGGCACAGCGGCGCAGATTGTCGCGATTGCAGCTCTTGTCGCCTGACAGGGCAATCGGAATCATGAAGTTGTTCTTGTAGCTGCCGATGAAGTCGAGTATCACGAGATAGTCTTTATCCTTGTACTTGCGCAGGCCGCGCCCCATCTGCTGGACGAACACGATAGCCGACTGAGTGGGGCGCAGCATTATGACTTGATTTACTGCCGGTATATCCACCCCTTCGTTGAAAATATCCACCGTGAAAATATAATCCAATCCGCCTTGACGCGTTTTCTGCTCCAATCGCTCGATGGCCTTTTCGCGCGCCGCCTGACTGTCGCCGCCGCTAAGAGCCAGCGTACAAAAGCCCCTTTTGTTGAACAGTTCAGACAAGGCACTTGCCTCTTCGATGCTGCGGCAGAAGATAAGGCCGCGCACCCTGCTGCCGCTCCAGCCGTAGAACTGCGACTGCTCGATTATGTGAACAGCGCGCGCTTCGTCTGTCAAATCGCCAAAAGACGCATCGTCGTCTATGACCCTGCCGTCAATGCTGATATCGGCAATGCCGAAGTAGTGGAACGGGCAGAGCAGTTTTTCCTCCATAGCTTGCTTCAATCGGATTTCATAGGCGATATTGTAATCGAACAGCGAAAATATATCAAAGCCGTCAGTCCGCTCCGGCGTTGCCGTCATGCCCAGCAGAAACTGCGGGCGAAAATGCTCCAATATTCGCTTATAGCCTGCAGCCCCGGCGCGGTGCGTCTCGTCGATGATAATAAAATCAAAATGTGTCGGAGCAAACTGCTCCAGCACCTCTTTTCGCGCCATCATAGCCGAAGTAGCAAACAGAAACGGAGCATCGTAATCCTTGTACCCGCCCGATAAAAAACCGATGCGCACATCCCCAAGCACATTTCTAAACGTCTGCGCCGCCTGCTGAAGAATCTGCTCGCGGTGCACGACAAACAGCAGCCGGCGCGGAGCCGCCTCAGATGCAGCAAAAGCCGCCAGATACGTCTTGCCCGTGCCCGTCGCCGAAATCAATAGAGCTTTTCGCTCCCCGCTCTTGCGCAATTTGGCTATAGCGTGCAAAGCCTCTTTTTGCATGGAATTGGGGACGAACTTCTGCTCATGGCTGCCCAAAACAGACTCCGCCTGCAATCGTGCCTTATGCAGAGCCTCGTAAACAGCAGCATACCGGCTCAGCCACTCATCATCCACCGCCGCAGCCCTATTCCAAAGCTGATTAAAGTTATTCATCACCTGATTTACAACGGCACCGTCCTCCAGCGAATTAAGACAGATATTCCACTCCTTATTCGACTTCAAAGCCGTCTGCGTCATATTGCCGCTGCCGATTATTATCTTCATATACTCATCGAATTTAAAAATATAGCCCTTGATATGAAAATTTTCCGCTGAATAAACCCGAAGCTCTATATTTTTAAAATGCCGCAGTTCCGCCAACGCCTTAGGCTCGCTGAAACAAAGATAATCCGTCGTCAGGATGCAGCCCGAAATCCGCCGCCGCGCAAGCTCCCTAAACAGCGGCTTTAAAGCTATAATACCACTCTGCGTAATGAATGCCGCCGCAAAGTAAAACGCCTTGCAGCCCTTCAAGCTGCGCTCGATCTCACCAAGCAGGCTGCCCGGCCCATCATTGCTGACCAGCCTCGGCTGAAGTTCAGGTTCCGACTCGATACCGCTGTCGATCAGAGCCGTAGAAATTGAATTTAATAAACGATTGCTTAACTCAGACATAATGTATCATCCTCGGTATCCATATTCATTTCGAGTTTGTAATAGATGTCTATGTCTCGAATAATTCCATCAATATCGCTATCTTCCAATACGGCTATCCATGATTGCAGTTCATTGATAGTGATTATTTCTTCAATAGCTTTATGATATCGTTCCTTCAAAACAGCCATGCCGCTCGAACGATCTTCTATATACTGTTCTAAATCAGCCAGCACTTTCTTCTTGCTCTGTTTAGTTTTTATCACGAAAGTAATAGGAAAATGCATTACTTTATCAATATCCAGCAAATACTTATTGTAATCATTTACTTC
>CATYZV010000247.1 GCA_958415865.1 uncultured Selenomonadaceae bacterium | reverse complement strand
GTGATATACTAGAGAAAAGAATTTGAACGAGGTGATATTTTGTTTTTTCTATGCTGTAAAAAATACTGTGCTAAAGTGATACTCAGCAGTATTTTATCGACTTTTCTGCTTGCCAGCTCTACAGGCTCGGCTCAGCTCAATCAGACGATAATGTTCATACCGCACGATAACAGGCCTATATCGTTCAAGCAGACGGCGGACAATATCCGCGATCTCGGTTATGAGGTGCTGACACCGCCGGAAGAACTGCTCGGAGATCGCAAAAATCCTCAAGGCCATCCCGACGAACTGGCACAGTGGGCACGCGACAATGCTAAAAAAGCTGATGCCGCCGTGCTGTCCGCTGACTCGCTCGTGTACGGCAGCCTCGTAGCATCGCGCAAGCACGATATACCGCAGGACGCAGCCGTGGAACGCGCCCGCAATTTCACCAAGATACACGAAGCTAATCCCAATATGAAGATGTACGTCTTCGCTTCCATCATGCGCACGCCGCAGACGGGAGCCGCTTCGGGCAGTGAAGATGCCGATTACTACGCCAAGTACGGCACGGATATCGCACGCTATACAGCTCTATTGGATAAACAGCAGCAGGCTGACCCTATGATGGGACAGGATTATCCCTACACACAGCCTACGGAGGTGAAATCCGCTAAAGGATTGAGCCGCAAGGAAAAGAAACAGCTTGAAGCTTACCGGCAGAACATACCGCAGGCTGCGCTCGATGACTGGTACAAAAGGCGCAATGTCAATTTCATGGTCAATCATGAATTAATCGATCTGGCGGCAAAGGGCGATATCACGTTTTTAGCACTCGGCTGCGACGACAATGCCAAGTACTCCCAGACGAATATGGAACGCCGCGCGCTCGACAGATACGGCAGTTCGCTGACTGAGCAGAAATACCAGTCAGTGGCAGGCATCGACGAAATAGCCTATGTCCTCTTGACACGTGCTGTAAATAATATAGAAGGCGACATCCCGTTCGTCAGCGTTCACTACGCCAACGGCATGGGAGCCGATACCATTCCCGCTTACTCCAATGAGCCGATAAAAAAATCCATCGCCGCTCATATCAAGATGGCAGGCGGCATGCAGATTCCCAATGACAAGCGCGCTGATCTCGTGTTCATGGTCAACACCCGCTACGACGGCACGACCGGCGCGGCAAATGAACCCGATAACGTATTTTCGCCCAATCAGCCGAATGAAAATATCGCTGCTTTCACCGCTATGGTAGAAAATGCCGTGAATGAAGGCAAGAAAGTAGGCATCGGCGACATCACTTTCGGCAACGGTTCCGACAATTCGCTGATGTTCAATCTTTACCGCCATAAGCTGCTCGACAGGCTGAACAGTTATTCGGGCTGGAATACGCCGACTAACAGCACCGGCTACGCCCTGGCCATGGGCATGGGTGCCAACTACACCGACCGCATCGGCATCTTGAAAATGCTGGAAGTGCGCTACCTCGATGACTGGCTCTATCAGGCGAACATCCGCCAGCATATAGCCAATCTCCTGCCTACCCTGCCCGGTGAAGGCGATTACGGAGATACTAAGACGCGCACAAAAGAAGCCGAAGCACTCGCTACCAAGGATTTGCAAAAGCTGATTGAAGACTACAGCTTGGCGGATTTTGAAGGACAGTCCTACGTCAAAGATGCCCAGCTGCGCTTCCCGTGGCAGAGGATGTTTGAAGCCGATATTGTATTTCCCGATGAAGACGGCATAAAAAATGATATAGACGGTACGAACGATAAATAAATACTCTTGTTAATATCAGATATGAAAAAAGGCTCTGCAGTTTACTGTGCTGCAAAGCCTTTTCTTTTAATATTTTTCTATTTTTAATGTCCAAGGCACGGCTTTTTACTTTCCTTAGCCTGCTTATCCTTGTTCGTCATATGAACAGCCATAGCCATCACCTGGCTTATAAAGCCGATACAGCAGACACCTAGCCAGCCGAAATGTTCATAGCTGATGGCGGCAAGTTCAGAGCCGAGTGCACCGCCGACAAAAAATGACACCATGTAGATGCTGGTCAAGCGGTTGCGTGCTGTTTCGCTGAGCTGATGAATCTGTGTCTGATTGCTTACGTTGCAGGAGTTTACGCCCAAGTCTAATAAGATTACACCGAGTATCAAGCCCCACAAAGCAAAGCCGAAAGCGGCAAATACGATGTAGGAAATGAGCAGTATAACGATGCAGATGCCGATGGTAAAGCGAGGTCCTTTTTTGTCGGAAATTTTTCCTGCTGTCGGTGATAAAGCCGCCCCGATTACGCCGACCAGACCGAACAGGCCGGCGACATCAGCACCCATCCTGTAGGCAGGGCTTTCCAAAAAGAAAGTCAGTGCCGTCCAAAAGGCACTAAAAGCAAAAAACACCATAGCGCCGATAAAAGAAATCCTGCTCACTATAGGAAATTTATGCAGCAGTGCAGGCAGCGATTTCATAGATTCAGCGTACGTCAGCTTGGACACGGCAGGAGTCTTGGGCAGCTTACAGCGCAGGACAATCAGCAGCAGGAGCATTACAATAGCCGACAGCAAATAGATGTTCTTCCATGAAGTGTATTCGCCGACGAAACCGCTGATCACGCGCGATACTAAGATGCCGGTCAAGAGGCCGCTCATGATGCTGCCGATTACCTCTCCGCGCTGCGACGGATGCGACAGCTGCGCACCGAGCGGTATCAGAAGCTGCGGCACAGTGGAGCAAAAGCCGATGCCTAAAGATGATATTACTGCTATATATAAACTGCCGGAAAAATACAGCAGCAGCAGAAAAAATGTTTCCAGCACTGTCATCGTCAAGATCAAGCCGCGCTTTTCTACCGTATCAGCAAGCGGCAAAATAAAAAATAAGCCGAGTGCCAAGCCGACCTGCGTCGATGTCGCAATAAGACCGGCATAGCTTTCTGTGATTTGATAATAATCAGCCATCTGCTGCAGCAGCGGCTGCACGTAATAGATATTAGCAATGGTGAGGCCGCTGGCAGCTGCCATGATGAATATGAGCGAGCGGCTAAGCTTTTCTGCCGGTGCTCTCACATTATCTTTTATACAATCGGACATAAAACATTACTTCTTTCTACAATGAACTATTTTTATTATAGGATTGTCATCGTGCTTTTACAATATAACTCTTTTTCAGAAAACGTTTCCCA
>CATYZV010000246.1 GCA_958415865.1 uncultured Selenomonadaceae bacterium | reverse complement strand
GTTTATATATTTGCCGCGTTTATTTTTTAGTAGAAAAGAAGAACTTGTCCGGCAGTATCATGCCAAGCTGCTGCGAGGCGATAGCCTGAATGCGTTCCGGTGATTTCAGATGAGCTATTTCCAGGTGCAGCTGCGTGTTCTCAGCTTCTACGGTCTTTGCCTGAGCTTTAATCTGATTTAAATGGTACGCTTGAGTTGCAGCTACGCCGCTGCGCCAGGTGAATACACCTGCCAATGCGGCAGTGAGCAGAAACATAATTATGCAGGCATTGCGCAGTGCACTGTTCAGTTCCGCTTTGGGGCGGGGTTTTATCCGGTGTTTCACTTTGCGCACAGGTCGCAGCTGTGGCTCTTCATGTTGTACTTTTATCTTGCGCTGCGCTGCAGGCATGGCAACTCCTCCGTTTCTGTATGATTATTCATCCGCGGGCAGCTTTACTGCTACGCGGAGCTTGGCACTCTTGGAGCGCGAATTAGCGTGCTGTTCTTTTTCCGTGGGCTTTAGCGCGCGCGTCAACAGCTTTATCTCCGGCTTGTGGTGGCAGACGCAGACGGGCAGCTCCGGCGGGCAGATACAGCCACGTGCCATCTCACGCAGCGTATTTTTCGCTATGCGGTCTTCCAGAGAATGGAATGTTATTATAGCGATGTGCCCGCCCGGCTTCAGGCGGTGAACCGCGGCGCGAAATGTCTTTTCCAAAATTCCCAGCTCATCGTTGACCTCTATGCGCACAGCTTGAAATATGCGCTTTGCCGGATGACCCTGCATCTTCTTGCGCACGCCTGCCGGTATAGCGCGGCGGACTACATCCACGAGTTCCCCGGTCGTCGCTATCGGCTTTTGCCTGCGGCTTTCTACGATGAATTGAGCGACGCGCTTGCTCCAGCGTTCCTCGCCGTACGTTTTGAAAATATAATTGAGCTTTTCTTCATCGTAATCGTTGATGACATCATACGCCGAAAACGGCTGCGATACATCCATGCGCATATCGAGCGGCGCATCCTGCATATAAGAAAAACCGCGTTCCGCCTCATCGAGCTGATGAGATGATACACCGAGATCGAACAGTACGCCATCGACCTGAGCAATGTCAAGCTCATCCAAAATATCGTCTAAATATTTAAAGTTGCGGTGCACGATATCTATTTGGCAGGCAAAGTCCTTCAGCCTCTCCTTTGCCGCTTCGATAGCATCTTCATCCTGATCAATGCCTATAAGCCGGCCCTTCTCACTGAGCTTTTCCGCTATGCGCGAGGAATGGCCCGCTCCGCCCAACGTACAGTCCACGTACGTTCCGTCAGGCTTTATATCAAGACCGTGTATTACTTCCTCCGGCAGAACACTTATATGCTCAAATTCCAACTATTATATTCCTCCATCTGAAAATTCTCTGCAATTCTTGTCATAAAATAATTTTACCAGCCATCAAAGTTTATTTCAATAGCTAGGCGGCAATCTGTACAATATTTTACACACCTATTCCACTAGGAGAAGTCGGCGTTTTTAATAGCAGAAATCAGCTCTTGTACCAGCCGAGGCGTTCAAAAACGGGAATGTAGTGCATGCGTTCATAAAACGAGCGGAAGGTATCTTCCGTGTGGAAAATCGGCACGCGTTCGAGCGCGTAGAGATTGCTTGCCTTGTCTACATTGCCGTACTTGATGGTGAAGGCGGCTTTGTAGCCTGCTTCCTTTACGAGCTTGGCTATATATAGATTGTAGGCACCCGTAGGATAAGCCAAAAATTCCGTATTCTGATTGAGCTGCTGATCGAGTGTCTGCTTGGAGCGCGTGAGTTCATCTTTTAATTGATCTTGCGTAAGCTCAGTCATCGGCCTATGTGAAGCCGTATGCGACTGGAAGTCCATGCCGTTCGCTTTCATTTCCTTTATCTGATCCCAAGTCAGGTAATTCTTCTGTCCGACAAAATCCGTTATTATGAAAATAGTGCCGGTAAAGCCGTATTTCTTCAAAATGGGATAGGCGTGCTGATAATTGTCTTCATAGCCGTCATCGAAGGTGATCAAAATAGGATTTTCCGGCAGCTCTGCGCCGTTGACGAGATGCTGATACAGCTGCTCCGGCGTTATCGTATGGTAGCCGTTGTCTTTTAAATACGCCATCTGGCGGTCAAAATCATCAGGCAGGACCGACAGGGAAATATTCATATTATCCACTTTATGGTAATTCAAGATGGTTACAGGCACATTATCTTCGCTGTCAGCTGCCATCGCAGGCAAGGTCTTGGGGCTGGACAGCAATAGAGGCAGGCACAGCACCATAAGCATCAGGATAAGTTTTTTTGCAAAGGATATTTTCAAGATAGCAACTCTCACTTTCTATTCGCGCTAATTACACGCTTTCCGATGTAGACGATTATTACACAGCCCATGCCGAGCAGGGAAAGCCACTGCACCCAGCTAGCCCAGACATCGTTGTCCATGCTGAGGTACATGAAGCCGAAGACGAAGCGCACTGCCGACAATGCGAGCATCATCAGCAGAAACAGCGTGCCGTCAGCATACAATTTCTGCCAATGCTTACGCAAAAGAAAAAGCAGCGATACGATGATAAAAACGGCGCATTGAGCTGCTGCCTGATACAGTGCCACCGGCTTGAAGTACAGATAATCCTCAAAGCCCGACGGGCGGTAGTGAAATTCGATGTATTCGGCAAGCGAATGGTCATTGGGCATATCGACAGGCAGGGGCAGCCCGACAGAAAACTGCATTATGAAATTCGTCAGCTGCAATAGCATCAAAATCAGTGCCATGCCAGGCGACAGTATATCGAGCCAATGCCAGACGGGCAGGCCGTGCCGCTTCAAATATATCACGGCTGAAATCAGAAAGCCCGCTGCCGCGCCGTAGACCGACAGCCCGCCTTCCCAAACGGCGAATATCCTGCCCGAAGCAGCGGCAAAATCGTGCCAGAACATCAGCACGTAGACGAGCCTTGCTCCGACAAGCGCACTGGGAATGCCCCAGAGCGTCATATCCACTATCGGCAGGCAGGATTCACCGTCAAAGCGCGCCGCCAGCACAGCGATGATAAGTGCGCAGACGATAGCCAGCGATACGCTGATGCCGTACCAGTAAACATCAATAAAACCTAAAGAAAACGCAGTAAAACTCATTTGAATAACCCCTTGGAAGCTCTTTTAATATAATTTTTATAC
>CATYZV010000245.1 GCA_958415865.1 uncultured Selenomonadaceae bacterium | reverse complement strand
TCTTCTACAGGAAGTCTTATAAATCCTTTAGACGGACAGAAAAAATGAAAAATAAATAAAAACAGAATCAGCCATAGGCATCTAGCTGACAGCTGATTCTGTTTATTTAGCGGATGCGGTGATGCGCAGCGGCTTAGATATTATATCTTGATGCCGGCTGCTTTTGCCAAGGTTTCACGCGCTTCTTTCATCAAATTGTCCATGATGACTTTCATCGGCTCGATTTTCTTGAGCGGCAGCAGAGACTGGCCTGCCTGCATCATGCCGTTTACGACATCGCCGCCTACGGCAGCCAATTTATTCGTTCCGGTAGCTTCTTTGATCAATTCTTCTTTGGAAACCTTGCCTTCGATTTCTTTCTGTACAAATTCCGTCGAGAATTTATTTTTGAGTCCGCGCACTGCGCCGCCGAGCGTGAGGCCGGTAACGATGGTATCGGTGTCGATGGCTTCGATGAGTTTTTCCTTCATGTTCGGATGAACGGGACATTCTTCAGCGACGAGGAAGCGCGTGCCGATCTGAACGCCGCCTGCACCCATCAGAAGTGCAGCTGCGATGCCGCGGCCGTCAGCGATGCCGCCTGCTACAAGAACAGGGATATCGGTAACTTCCGGCAGTACTTCCGTCATAAGAGCCATGGTCGTTAGCACGCCGATATGGCCGCCGGCTTCCATGCCTTCGATTACCATAGCGTCAGCACCTTTAGCTGCTACGCGCTTAGCGAGCTTTACATTAGGCACTACGGGGATTACCTTGATGCCTGCTGCATGGAATTTTTCAAAATAGGGCACGGGATTGCCTGCGCCGAGTGTAACGAATGCAGGTTTTTCTTCGCAGATGACATCGACGATTTCATCTTTGTTCGGAGCCATCAGCATTACATTAGCACCGAAAGGCTTGTCGGTCAGCTTCTTTGCTTCGCGGATTGCTTCGCGCACGTATTCGGCAGTTCTGCCGCCGCAGGAGATAACGCCTGTACCGCCTGCATTAGCAGCAGCCGCTGCCATCTTAGCATCTGAGATCCATGCCATGCCGCCCTGAATGATCGGATATTTTATATCGAGCACTTCCGTAATCATTTTAGTCATAGGTGTGAATTCCTCCTAAATATTTTAAATTATAATTGATAGTATATCATAGATTCTGCACCTGTACGAGTGCCAGCTTTGCACGGCGGGAAAGCTTTTTTATAGCTGCCTCGCGCCGCATAGCCTCGCTCTTGGTGGCAAATTCTTCGCTGTAGACGAGCTGCACCGGCAGGCGTGAGCGCGTATAGCGCGCGCCTTTGCCCTCATTGTGCATCTTGAGGCGGTGATTTAAATTATTCGTCCAGCCGGTGTATAATGTGCCGTCGCCGCAGCGCAGAATGTAAGTGTAGCAGGGAATTATTCTTCGCCGCCTTGAATCGTGATCTTGTCGATGACCACATCGTGAATGGGTCTGTCCATGAAGCCTGTCTTCACATGGCCGATTTCGCGCACTACGTCCATGCCATCGATGACTTTGCCGAATACAGCGTGATGGCCGTCGAGCCAAGGCGTAGCGTCGAGCGTGATGAAAAACTGGCTGCCGCCTGTGTTGGGGCCGGCATTTGCCATGGACAGTACGCCGGGACCGTCGTGGCGCAGATCCGGATGGAACTCATCTTTGATGGTGTAGCCGGGACCGCCCATGCCGGTGCCGTCCGGGTCGCCGCCCTGTATCATGAAGCCGTCGATTATGCGGTGGAAGATCAGGCCGTCGTAGAAATTGTGTTCTGCCAAGTCGATGAAATTAGCGGTGGTCTTGGGTGCTTTGTCCTCAAATAATTCCACGGTGAATGTGCCGCGGTTCGTCTGAAAAACTGCTTTGCGGTTGCTCATTAAAATACTTCCCTTCATTTGATTGTTTATTTATGCTTCTGACGAACAGGCGAAGTTCATTGACCTCCAATGGTTCGTCGCTCATCAGGCAGTAATTGTAATCGCTGTCGCGCCACATGGCAACAGAAACTTTGCCGTCATTGCCGAGACACGTTATGCCGCGCCCTGCGGCATAGATGACATTTTTGTCAGCGTATTTATTGTAGTCGCCGTTCATCTGCTGTCCGATCAGCTTTTTAGAAATGCGCAGATCCAGACGCTGCTCAGCATCATTTCTGTAGCTGAGCTGTACTATCGAATCGTCATTCCAGACGAGCAGGGCGTTTTCGCTGTAGCCTTTGGGAATGTAGTCAGGCTCCGGAAAATCAAAGCCTGCCGCACGGCGTGCCTCCTCCGGTGAAGTGTACTGCGTAAAGGGCGTGGGTAGCTGCAGCTCTTGACTCTGCTCTACAGCTGTTTCTTGAGCAGATACAGGCTGAGCACCTACGCAGAGAATTATGGCGGCGGCAATGCCCAAGGCTGTTAGCTGTTTTTTCATATAGACACCTCTTTTTGGTATATTACCTAGTTATGATATGGGTCTGTCCGGGTTTTTGCGGTATCCAAATCGACTGCATTTCATCTTTATGCGGAAAATCCTCAGGGACTTTCCAGACGAAATTGCCGGCGTTGTGCATGGTGATCAAATTCTTGACCTGAGTATGGGAACAAAATTCCTTAACGCCCAAGTCGAGATATTCTTCTTGGCGGCTGTCCACCGGGAAAAAGGCAATATCCGTCCTCATGCCTTCCATGCGGCGCAGCTGCTTTTTAAAGCCGTTGCGGGCGAAAGCAATATTTTCCGGCGTATCGCCCTTCCAGTGCCACCAGTTGAAATCCCCAGCATGAAATATCTTCCAGCCGTGCTTTTCGATGTAGAAGGAAATGCCCGCATCCGTCGAGCTGTAAGTCTTTATATGGATATCCTTATCATCGTAAGTCGTGTACTCGTCGAGCGAAATCACCTTATCGGCAGGCGGCAGGCTGTTTTCCACATCGTAGCTGATGAAATAATGCGTTACCTTATCGGCAAACTGCGCTATCTGCGGATTGAAATGGTCGTAATGCACGTGCGATACGAAGAAATAAACTTCCTTTTTGTCGGCGATAATGCCCGGCACAGCGTTCATATCATCGCGGTAATAGTCAAAGACCATCGCGCAGTCGCCCATTTCCAGCGCAAAACCGCTGTTGAATAAATATGTTATTTTAATTGTATTGTAATCAATCATTGAAATCACCTCGTACTCTATTAATTTTGTCAAAATTAATACCAAGTGTCAAGTTAGAGTTTTATAATTC
>CATYZV010000244.1 GCA_958415865.1 uncultured Selenomonadaceae bacterium | reverse complement strand
TATTTCATTTGTGCATTACACGGCGATTAAGCAAAGAAACTTCAACAGTTTCACGCCGGTAAAGTCTGCTGTGAAGCTGCTGAAGTTTCAATATATAAATTGGCTTGGAGGCTTTAGTTAGAGAAGTACCACGCCGATGCTATTATCAAGGCAAGGACGTATATGAGCTTTATCTTGTCAGACATAACACCATCTTCTTTCAATTAAACTTCACTCATTCAAACAGAGTGGATTTGATAGCCGGGTCGGAGAGCGACGGCATCCAAAGCGTGATATCGGGCACGAAGATGATCAGTGCCAAGCACACGAGCATCGCTATATAAAGCGGTATCATCGACTTGACGACTGTTTCTATCGGTATCTTGCCTATAGAGCAGCCGACGAATAGTGCTGTGCCGACAGGCGGGGTGCAGAGGCCTACAGCGAGGTTGAAGATGAGCATGATGCCGAACTGAATCGGGCTCATGCCGATGGAGGTTGCAACCGGCAGCAGGATAGGCGTGGTGATCAAAATCAGCGGAGCCATGTCCATGATGCAGCCCAAGAGCAGCAGGATGATGTTCATCATTATGAGCAGCAGAATCTTGCTTTCAGTAACGTCGAGCAGGAACTGAGTCAAGAGAGTAGGAATCTTGAGGAAGGCGAGCATCCAGCCGAAGGCACCGGCGGTAGCTATCAGGCTGAATACCATTGCCATCGTCTTTACGGTGTTCATCAAAAGTTTGGGCAGCTGCTTCATCTTGAGGTCGTGATAGTAGAATACTGCGATGAGATAAGCGTAGATAGCAGCGATAGCAGCCGATTCAGTGGCAGTGAAGACACCGGCGCGGATGCCGACGATGATGATGACTGCCGTGAACAGAGCTAAGAGAGCATCGCGCGTGATCACGATCATCTGTTTAAAGCCGATGGGTTCGCCTTTTGGATAGTGGCGCACTCTGGCGAGGATGACGCAGGTAGCCATGAGGATAACGCCGCAGAGGATGCCGGGAATTATGCCGGCTATGAACAAGCTGCCGATGGATACGCCGCCGGCTGCCAGCGAGAAGATGATCAAGTTGTGGCTGGGCGGGATGATTACTGCCTGGCACGCGCCGACGACGGTGATAGCGCAGGCAAATGCACGGTCGAAGCCTGCTTTTACCATCATGGGAATCTGAATTGCACCGAGCGAGGAAATATCAGCGATAGCAGAGCCGGACAGACCGCCGAACATCATCGAAGCCAGTACGTTTACGTGAGCGAGGCCGCCGCGGAAGCGTCCGACGAGCGCGCTGGCAAATTTCAGCAGGCGGATGGAGATGCCGCCGTTGCCCATGATTTCACCCGTTACGATGAAGAACGGTATCGCCATCAGTGAAAAGCTCTGCACCGATTTGCTCATCTGCTGCACGAGCGTCATCGGCGGAATATTTACATAGAGCATCGTAAGCCCTACGGAGGCGGCAAGTGTGAAGGTGATAGGCAGCCTTATCACTATGAAGAATACAAATGAACCCATTAAAATGGCTATGGCTGTAGCTGAATCAAACATCACTTTTCACCTCCGAGGATTTCATCATGGTGGTAACGCTGAAGACCTAATAGTTCAAATAACGTAAAGTAGGAAATGTAAAAACCGGATACGGGAATCATCAGATAGAGCGTTGCCGCCGGCAGATGCGTAGCGGGCAGCGTGGAAGTTATCGTGCTTTCAATCAAAAGGCTTCCGTAGACCATCAGCACCAGTCCGATGCCGAAGATGACCACTTGATTGAATTTGCCGATTACGAACTGCACTTTTTCCGGCAGTGCATTAAATACGGCTGTGATAGAGATGTGCAGATTCATGCGCACGCCGATAGCCATCGCGATAAAAGCCATCCATACCATCAGTATCAATGCTACTTCATCGCTCCAGCTGATGCTGTGCCCTACTATGTAGCGGGCGAAAACCTGTGCGCTGACAATCAGTATGAGTACGAGCAGAACGAATTTGGAATACTCCAGCAGGACGCGGTATATAGCGTCAAAGACGAGCGTTATTTTGTCTAATATAAAATTTTTGGGTTTTTCCTGAGCGGTGTTGTTATCCATCGCTTGCACCTCCAAACCAAGCAGCTCCTTAAAAATAAAGCCTGCTCTGCTTTAATTACACCGCAGATAAGCAGGCTTTATTTAATGAAGCGATTTAAATCTTCTTATTTCGTATTTTCAATAGCAGTCAGGATGTCTTTGTAATCTGCACCGTATTTTTCATACAGCGGCTGCATAGCATCTTTGAAGCCCTGTTTTGCTTCAGGAGTGAGTTCAGTGATGGTAGCTCCGCCCTGGCGAACTTTTTCTTCAGAGGCTTTTTCACGTTTTGCCCATTCTTCACGTTCAAACTTAGCGGATTCTTCAGCACATTCGCGGATGATCTTCTGGTCGTCAGCAGAGAGGCTGTCCCAGAGTTTCTTGGAAACCATCTGGATTTCCGGAACGCGGCTGTGTTCATCGAGTACGTAGTAAGGAGCTACTTCATAGTGGCTGGTGGATTCGTAAGACGGCCAGTTGTTTTCAGCACCGTCGATTACGCCCGTCTGCAAAGAGGAGTAAACTTCGCCGTAAGCCATAGGAGTCGGAGATGCGCCGAGTGCTTTGACCATATCCATCATCATCGAGGATTCCTGTACGCGGATCTTGAGGTCTTTCATATCAGCCACGCTCTTGATTTCATGACCCGTAACGTAGAAGTTGCGCGCGCCGGCATCGTACCAGGACAGGCCGATGATATTCGTTTTTTCCAAGCCTGCGAGCAGCTTGTCGCCGATTTCGCCGTCGAGCACTTTCCACATATGGTCAGAGTCGCGATACAGATACGGCAGCTGAAGTACATTCAAATCAGGGTCAAATTCTGCAATCGGAGAAATGCTGGCACGGGCAAAGTCGATGCCGCCGTACTGCAGCTGTTCCAAAACTGCTTTTTCATCGCCGAGCTGTGCACTGTGGTAAACTTCGATGTTAATGCGGCCGTTCGTCTTTTCCTTGACGAGTTCAGCGAATTTGTACGCGCCTTTAGTAGTAGGATAATCTTCCGGCTGGTTTTCCGCATAGCGCAGAGTCATCTGTTCCCCAGATGATGCCGCTTTGTCAGAAGAGCCGCCGCCGCAGCCTGCCAGCAGCATTGCCGATGCCGTAACGAGAGATAACGCTGCCATGATCATTTTTTTAGATGAAAACATCTAAAT
>CATYZV010000243.1 GCA_958415865.1 uncultured Selenomonadaceae bacterium | reverse complement strand
AATGTATACTGTATTAATACACACATTTAAAATTTTTGTGTTATAATGAAAATGTTATTTTCAAAAGAAGGATTTTAATTAGCGGAGGAGAGCAAGCAATGCCTACATTGACAGAGAAAATCATAAAAGCCCATTTAGTAAAGGGCAAAATGGATAAAGGCAGCCCTATTGCCATAAAAATTGACCAGACTTTGACGCAGGATGCGACGGGAACGATGGCTTATCTGCAGCTGGAAGCTATGGGTGTAGATCAGGTAAAGACGGAACTGTCCGTAAGCTACGTCGACCACAACACGCTGCAAAGCGGCTTTGAAAATGCGGATGACCACAAGTTTTTACAGACAGTAGCCAAAAAACACGGTATTTATTTCTCGCGTCCCGGCAACGGCATCTGCCATCAGGTGCATTTGGAACGCTTTGCCGTGCCCGGCAAGACGCTCTTGGGCAGCGACTCGCATACGCCTACAGCAGGCGGTATCGGCGCACTCGCCATGGGTGCAGGCGGACTCGATGTAGCGTGCGCTATGGCGGGCAGACCGTTTGACCTCAAGATGCCTAAAGTTGTAAATGTAAAGCTCACCGGCAAGTTACATAAAGGCGTAAGTTCTAAAGATATCATCTTGAAAGTGCTGCAGATCATGACGGTTAAAGGCGGTGTGGGCAAGGTCATCGAATACACCGGCGAAGGTGTAAAGACGCTGAATATCCCGCAGCGTGCTACCATCACTAATATGGGTGCAGAACTGGGTGCGACAACTTCCATCTTCCCGAGCGATGAAATCACGCACGAATTTTTGAAAAAGCAGGACCGCGAAGACGCATTCACACCGCTGGCTGCTGACGATGATGCAGTTTATGATGAAACGTATGAAATCAATCTCGACGACCTCGAACCGATGATCGCTCTGCCGCACAGCCCTGATGCTGTAAAGACCGTACGTGAAATGGCAGGCCATAAAGTGGATCAGGTAGCTATCGGCAGCTGCACGAACTCTTCTTTCCGCGATATGATGATAGTCGCTTCCATCTTGAAAAATCATGTGGCGGCAGATAATGTATCGCTGTGCATCTCGCCCGGCTCTAAGCAGGTGCTCACGATGCTCTCGCAAAACGGCGCACTTACAAATCTCATCGAAGGCGGCGCACGTATGCTGGAATGTACCTGCGGACCGTGTATCGGCATGGGTCAGTCTCCTATCACCAACGCTTGGTCGCTCCGCACGTTCAACCGTAATTTCTACGGACGCAGCGGCACCTTGAGTGCTAATGTATGCCTTGTATCTCCGGAAACAGCAGCTTACAGCGCGATCAAAGGCTGCATTGCTGACCCGCGCGAAGCAGATTTTGAAATTCCCGCTGAACCGGATCATTTCTTCATCGACGATGCTATGATCATCGCGCCGGAAAAAGAACATCCGGAAGATGTGGAAGTAGTGCGCGGACCTAATATCAGACCGCTGCCGGAAAATACACCGTTGGCTGATGTCGTAGAAAAACAGGTAGTAATAAAAGTCGGCGACAACATCACGACAGACCATATCGCTCCGGCCGGTGCAAAGGTACTGCCGTTCCGCTCCAATATCGAAAAGATCTCCGAGTTCATCTTCCGCGATGTACAGGCAGGATTTAAAAAGCACTGCTTGGAAGCCGGCGGCGGCTTCATCGTGGCTGGCAGCAACTACGGTCAGGGCTCCAGCCGTGAACACGCAGCACTTGCTCCGATGTATTTGGGCATCAAGGCTGTAATCGCCAAGAGCTTCGCCCGCATCCATCAGGCAAACCTCGTAAACTTCGGCATCGTACCGTTCACCTTTGTCAATGAAGCAGATTACGACAGCATAGATGAAGATGATGTGCTGAAGATAAAAGATCTGCACAGCTTACAGCCCGGCAAGAGCATGGTCGTTGCAAATGTAACGAAAGGCACTTCCTTTGACGTAACACATGCACTTTCTCAGCTCGATATCGACATTTTGATGGCTGGCGGCCGCCTCAATTACATTAAAATGGGCAAATAAGTTAATCAAATTCTAATAAAAAAGGCATTTTGTACGGGAAAGCTCTCGACAAAATGCCTTTTCTTTATGCTATAATAATATATTGTAGCATAAACTCACTGAATTAGATAAATGGGGGAAGAACTTTGAGTCAGGAAGAAGTAAAAGAAACGTCTGCCGATGAGCATAAAGACATCGCAGAACAGGCTTCAACTGAAGACAAGGCACCGGAAAATGCGGTGCAGGATAAAAAGAAATCAAAAATACAAAACGATGCGTATACTATAAGGATAGTGCCGGACAAGACGGACGATGTAAAAGTCTTTACCGTAACGCGCAAAATGGTGAAATACGCCGTCGCCTCTGCTGTTATCCTCGGTGTACTCGTCATCGGCTCATTGAGCTTTGCCGGTTATTCTGTGATTGCAGGCCAGAGCGATAAAGAGCATATCCGCGAATTGCAGGAAGCCAACACGCTCCAGCAGGAACAGCTGTCAGAGCTGAGCAAAAAAGCCAATGCCCTGCAGGAAAATATGGAACAGCTCGACAATCTGGAAAAAGAACTCAAGCAGATTTCCGGCATAGAAACGGATGATAGCAGCCAGAGCGGTGATGCCGGCAACGGCGATGCGGAAAATCAGGATGGACAGGGCGGCCCGTATCCGCAGCAGCCTACATTAGAACAAGTGCGTTCAACGCTCGACAATATAGAAATGAGAATGAACGGCAAGAAAAACAACATGGAACAGCTCAAGCAGGATCTACAAAGAGCTATCATGATGAAACGCCAGCAGACAGCCATTGCCAACCAGACCGTATCTGTAACACCATCCATCTGGCCTGCTCGCGGCGTGATAAGTTCACCGTTCGGACTGCGCTGGGGCGGCACGGATTTTCATCCCGGCATAGATATCGCCAACGACATGGGCACCCCGATTTACGCCACAGCTGACGGCGTTGTAACTGTTGCCGGCTGGAACTCCGGCGGCTACGGCAACATGGTCGACATCGACCACGGCAACGGCGTGATGACCCGCTACGGTCATGCTTCCTATGTAGTCGTTACAGCCGGACAGCACGTAAAACGCGGCCAGATCATAGCCTACATGGGCAGCACAGGCTTCTCCACCGGCCCGCACGTACATTATGAAGTGCGTGTAAACGGACAGGCAGTAGACCCCGCGGGATATATCTTTAACTAATTTAAAAAGCCATGACTTTGCAATAGGTCATGGCTTTTTTATCTAATTTTAATTGGAATCTAATGCAATTT
>CATYZV010000242.1 GCA_958415865.1 uncultured Selenomonadaceae bacterium | reverse complement strand
TATATATACATATTATTTTCGTAAAGTAAAGTACTAAAGCAAATGAGGTGCTCAAATTGGTGAATCCCAAATTAAAAGATGATCTCAATGATCAGCTCTGCCGTGCCGTACTGATGCTGAAGAACGTGGATGAGTGTTACCAGTTCTTTGAAGATATCTGCACCGTCAGTGAGTTGAAGGCACTGTCGCAGCGGCTGGAGGTCGCCAGGATGCTCCGCGCCGGACACACGTATGAAGAAGTCGTGGAACGCACGGGAGCCAGTACTGCTACGATAAGCAGGGTCAAACGCTGCCTGAACTACGGGGCTGATGGATACGACACCGTTTTAACACGTTTAAATTCAAATAAAGGATAATAGGGGATGTAAGACGATTATGGGAACAATGGATAGAGGTTTTTTGCTGGAGATACCGTACGGCACGAGGGATTTTCTGCCCAAGGATGCCAAGATAAAGCGCGATCTGGAATCGACGCTGGCGCGCACGTTTGATCTTTGGGGCTACGATGAAATCGTTACGCCTTCGATCGAATACGCCGACACGCTGACGATAACGAACCGCAGCGGCTTGGAAAATCAGCTGTTTAAATTCTTCGACAGGAACAACAGGACGCTGGCACTGCGCCATGAGATGACGACACCGATAGCGCGCGTTGCCGCAAGCCGCATGTACGATGATGTATTGCCGTTCAAGCTCTCATACATCAGCAGCGTATACCGCTATGAACAGGCACAGGAAGGCCGCCAATGTGAATTTTATCAGGCGGGCGTGGAACTGATGGGCGTTGCCGATGCTTCTGCCGATGCGGAAGTCGTGGCTCTGGCTGTGGACTGCCTGAGCCGTGCCGGACTCAAGGATTTTGAGATCTGCCTCGGTCAGGTGGAATTCATCAACGGGCTGATGGAACAGATGGGGCTTTCTGAAGCAAAGCAGAATGAAATCCGCACGGCATTGGAAAAGCGCAATCTCGTCGACCTCTCCAATGCGGTAGATGATACGGGGCTGCCGGAAAAGGCAAAGGACGCGCTCAAGTCGATACCGATGCTGCAGGGCAAAAAAGATGTGCTGGAAGCGGCAAATTCTCTGGCATTAAATGAACAGAGCCGCAAAGCACTCGACAACCTCTCGGATATCTACAAACTGCTGGAATCGTACGGCGTTGCTGACCACGTTACCTTTGATCTCGGCGTTATACGCGATTTCGATTATTACACCGGCATGGTGTTTGAAGTTTACGCTCCCGGCATCGGCTATCCCATCTGCGGCGGCGGACGCTATGACAATATGCTGTCGGATTTCGGCACGGACTGCCCCGCTACCGGCTTTGCACTGGGCATTGAACGCTTGATGCTGGCACTGTCCGGCCAGAGCGAAACTCCCGCCGGCACCAAGAAAAAGGGAATGTACGTTGCCTATGCTGAAGGAAAGCGTGAGGACGCGATTAAAAAGGTTGCGAAGCTGCGCGAAAACGGCAACATCGTCGAACTTGCCTTCACTGCACAGACAGAGGATGAGGCAAAGCAGTACCGCCTCAGCAAGAACATCAGTGAATTTATCTACATTAAATAAATGATTCAGCGCATACGGCAGTTCTGCCGCGCCGCGACGGCATCGCTTAATCAGGCGGACAGAAATTTTATTTCTATTAATTTAAATCAAGAACAGCAGCAATTATTTTTTGCCATGAATGTATTTGATCAGCGTCATGTACTCAATACAGCCTATACAGCTCAGCAGATATGCGAAATAGAGCGTATAGAGCTTGACCGAAAGCTTTTGATACACGCCTGCCTGCTGCATGATGTCGCTAGGACAAGCGAAGATATCTGCATATGGGATAAAGTGGCAAATGTGCTGCTAGCCCATTTTGCACCGCAGAAGGCAAAAGCGATAGCGCGTGCCGCTGCTTCATTAAAAAATAGGCATAGGAACTTCTTTGAGCGGCGGTGGTACGCTGTTTACATCTACTATTACCATGCTGAGCTGGGCGCGGAAAAACTGCGCTCGCTAGGCATGGATGACATCGCCGCCGTCATAGAGCACCACCACGACGAAAAAAAACACGGCGACAGCCCGGAACTATGCCTACTGCGCCGCGCCGACAGCCTAAACTGATCACTAATAACTAATAACTAACCACTGACCACTAATAACAAAAAGGGGTATAATATAAATGGTTGCAGATGATATGAGCTACATCACCATAGCTCTGCCGAAAGGCAAACTCTTTTATCTGGCAAAGGATCTGTTTGCCAAGGTCGGCTATACAGCCGAAAATCTGGAGGAGAAATCCCGCAAACTCGTCATCACCAATGATGAACTCAAGATAAAATTCATCATAGCAAAGACTGCTGACGTGCCCGTCTACGTGGAGCACGGCGCGGCTGACATCGGTGTCATCGGCAAGGATGTGCTGATGGAAAAGGACAAGGATATCTATGAACTGCTGGACCTCGGCTTTGGCAGATGCCATCTGATGATGGCTGTGCCCAAGGACAAGAAGCGTCCCAAGCTCACCGATTACGCGCATACCCGCGTGGCGACGAAGTTCCCGCATATAGCCAAAAAGTTCTTCAACAGCAAGGGCATGCAGATGGAATACATCAAGATGCACGGCTCGATTGAACTCGGCCCCATCGTGGGACTGTCGGAAAGCATTGTCGACATAGTGGAAACGGGCACGACGCTGCGCGAAAACAATCTGGAAGAAATCGCCTTCATCGCCGATGCCAGCGCGCGCCTCATCGCCAACCGCGCCAGCTTTAAACTGAAGTTCGACCGCATTAGCAAGCTCGTCAGCGATTTGGAAAAAGCATTAAAGGAGCCTCAGGATAAATGAAAGTATTAAAAGTAAGTGAACTAGGCATAGATGCCATAAAGAAAAGCCTCAAAAAAGCCGCCTTCGATGAAGTGCAGCTCAATCCTCGCATCAGAGAAAAAAATAAGGAATTGTACGGTGAAGACCTCACTGCCTCGCAGATAGTCGACCGCATCGTTTCCGCCGTGCGCTATGAAGGCGATGCAGCCGTAGTAAAGTACACGAAGCTGCTCGACGGCGCAGATCTCAAGCCGCAGGATTTCCTCGTAACGGAAGCTGAATACAAGGCTGCCTACGATGAAGCCGATGAAAAAGTAGTGGAATCGCTGCGCGGTGCTATTGCCAACGTGCGCCGCTACCATCAGGAACAGAAGCCCAATTCGTGGATAACGTACCGCGACCACGGCTCCATTCTCGGCCAGTCCGTCATTCCGCTCGACCGCGTGGGCGTATACGTG
>CATYZV010000241.1 GCA_958415865.1 uncultured Selenomonadaceae bacterium | reverse complement strand
ATATAAATTGCTAACACTTATATTTTGAATATAGATGTTTATTAGGAGGAATTTCACATGTCAAAAGTAATAGGTATCGACTTAGGTACTACTAACTCTGTTGTCGCTGTCATGGAAGGCGGCGAACCCACTGTCATCACCAACCCGGAAGGCAGCAGACTTACTCCTTCTGTTGTAGGCTTCACCAAAGACGGCGAACGCCTTGTGGGCCAGCTGGCAAAACGTCAGGCTGTATCCAACCCTGAACGCACGATTTCTTCCATCAAACGCCATATGGGCACTGATTATAAAGTAAATATTGATGATAAATCCTACACTGCACCGGAAATTTCTGCAATGATTTTGCAGAAACTGAAAGCTGATGCTGAAAAGTATCTCGGCGAAAAAGTAACGCAGGCAGTCATCACCGTTCCTGCATACTTCAATGACGGTCAGCGTCAGGCTACTAAAGATGCCGGCAAGATCGCAGGCCTTGATGTTCTGCGTATCGTCAATGAACCGACGGCTGCTGCATTGGCTTACGGCCTCGACAAAGGCGAAAACGGCACGATCCTCGTATTCGACCTCGGCGGCGGCACGTTCGATGTATCCATCCTGACACTCGATGATGGTATGTTCCAGGTAGAAGCTACCAACGGCAATACTCACCTCGGCGGCGATGACTTCGACCATGCTGTAATGAACTGGATGGTAGATGAATTCAAGAAATCCAATGGCATCGACCTCTCCACCGACAAGATGGCTGCACAGCGTCTCTTGGAAGCTGCTGAAAAAGCTAAGATCGAACTTTCCAGCATGACTTCCACCAACATCAACCTGCCTTTCATCACGGCTGATGCTACAGGCCCGAAACACCTCGACCTCACCTTGTCCCGTGCTAAATTCGATGAATTGACTGCCGACCTCGTAGAAGCTACGGCTGAACCTACACGCAAAGCTATGGCTGACGCAGGCCTCTCCGCATCCGATATCGACAAAGTAATCCTCGTCGGCGGCTCCAGCCGTATCCCTGCCGTACAGGCAGAAATCAAAAAACTGCTCGGCAAAGAACCCAGCCATGCAGTAAACCCGGATGAATGTGTTGCAGTCGGTGCAGCTATTCAGGCTGGTATCCTTTCCGGCGACCTCAAAGATAAAGATATCGTCCTGCTCGACGTAACTCCGCTGTCCCTCGGCATTGAAACGCTCGGCGGCGTATGCACGAAGATGATCGAAAGAAATACCGCAATTCCTACTTCCAAGAGCCAGGTATTCTCCACGGCTGCTGACAACCAGCCTGCTGTTACTATCCGCGTATTCCAGGGCGAACGTGAAATGGCGGCTGACAACAAGCTGCTCGGCACCTTTGAACTCACGGATATACCGCCCGCTCCCAGAGGAGTACCGCAGATTCAGGTTACGTTCGACATCGACTCCAACGGTATCGTTCACGTATCCGCTAAAGACCTCGGCACAGGTAAAGAACAGAAGATCACTATCAAATCCGACAGCGGCTTGAGCAAAGAAGAAGTTGACCGCATGGTCAAAGAAGCACAGGCTCATGAAGCTGAAGACAAGAAACGTAAAGAAGCCGTAGAAGTCAAGAACAACGCCGATGCTCTCGTATTCCAGGCTGAAAAGACCATCAAAGACCTCGGCGACAAAGCTGATGCTGCTACCGTTGACAAAGTAAAAACTGCTATCGAAGGCGTTAAGACTGCTCTTAAAGGCAATGACACTGAAGCTATCAAGAAAGCTACAGAAGAATTACAGAAACCTCTGTACGAACTGAGTGCAGCTGCTTACCAGCAGGCACAGCAGAATGCTCAGGGTGCAGCAGGTGCAGGCGCACAGGAAACCCAGGGCGCAGATGCTCAGCAGTCCCAGGCTAAAAACGACGACAACACCGTCGATGCAGAATTCAAAGATGTAACTGGTAAATAATCAGCGTGCATCCATTGCTTAAAGATTAACAAGTTCGATTAATAACTCCGGTTTTTCACAGCCGGAGTTATTTAATCATATGATAAATTCAGGTGGTGCAAAGTGGCTACTAAGCGAGATTACTACGAAGTCCTCGGCGTTAATAAAAACGCCACGGACGCAGAAATAAAGAAAGCATTTAGAAAACTAGTATTAAAATACCATCCCGACCGCAACCGCGACAATCCTAAAGCAGCCGAAGAAAAGATGAAGGAAGTCAACGAAGCGTACGCAGTCCTCTCCGACAAGCAGAAACGCGCTCAGTATGACCAGTTCGGCCATGCAGCATTCGACGGCGGCGCAGGCGGTGCCGGTGGAGCAGGCGGCTTCGGAGGCTTTGGCGGATTCAGCAGCGCAGGCGGTGCAGGCGGCTTCAGCGACATATTCGGCGACATATTCGGCGATATGTTCGGCGGCGCAGCAGGCGGCGGAGCAAGAGCGCGCCGCAATGGTCCCGAACGCGGCTCCGACCTGCGCTACAACCTGACCATTTCCTTTGAAGATGCAGCCTTCGGCAGGACGGTAGAACTCAACATTCCCCGCACGGCACAGTGCTCCTCCTGCCACGGCACAGGCGCAGCTCCCGGCACACATCCCGAAACCTGTCCCGATTGCCACGGCACAGGCATGGTTCAGTCCGTCCAGAACACCCCGTTCGGCCGCATGGTAAACCAGCATCCCTGCGGACGCTGCGGCGGCACCGGCCAAATCAACAAGACACCCTGCAAAGACTGCGGCGGCAAAGGCGTTAAAAACATCCGCTCCAAAGTCGAAGTCAAAATTCCCGCAGGCGTTGACAGCGGCAACCGCATCCGCGTAGCAGGCGAAGGCGACGCAGGCACAAGAGGCGGCGCAAGCGGCGATCTCTACGTATACATCACCGTAAAACCCCATAAATTCTTCCAGCGCGAAGGCAGTGAAGTCATCTGCGAAGTGCCCATCACCTTCGTACAGGCAGCACTCGGCGACACGATAGAAGTACCGACACTCGACGGCAAAGTCGAAATGAAAGTGCCCGCAGGCATCCAGTCCGGCACAGTCATGCGCCTAAGAGGCAAAGGCATACCCTTCCTCAGAAGCACCGGCCGCGGCGACCAGCATGTCCGCATCAAAGTACTGACACCGCAGAAACTCACCGACAGACAGAAAGAACTCTTGCAGGAATTTGCCGGCATCAAAAACGAAAAAGCCAATCCCGAGCGTGAGAGCTTTTTAAAGAGAATTAAAGATATGTTTAAATGATATCTAAAAAAGAGAGCAGAGATCAATTTCTCTGCTCTTTTACTTTTACATATAAGATACAAAAAATAAATGCCGCAGCCTTGATGATTCAAGACCACAGCATTTATT
>CATYZV010000240.1 GCA_958415865.1 uncultured Selenomonadaceae bacterium | reverse complement strand
GTGTATATGAATCTATGTGTGTGGGAAAACGCAGCCGATACACGCTGCACCGGCTGTATTTTCCATTGCATAAGGCTTAGCTTGAGTATGTTAAAGGGGTATCTTCATCTATTATTCATCGAAAGTGAGCATGACTTTGCGAGCGATATCCTTGTGATTGCAAGCCATGTCCATAGCTTTGTCGAGGTCGCGGAAGTTGAAATGGTGGGTGTTGAGTGCTGCAAAATCGTATTTGTCTTTGATCTGGCTCATGAAGCGGATAGTGCGGGGGAACCAATGGCTCGTGCCGCCGCTGCCTGCGATGTGCAGGGTCTTCCAGATGGTCTTGCCGATTTCTACGGGCACTTTTCTGCCGATGGAATGACCTACTACGCCTACGCGCGCGCTATGGCCTGCGATGTCGAACAGGGAAGCGATGCCGATATCATTGCCGGAACATTCGATCACTACAGACGGGCCGCGTCCGTTGGTCAATGCCTTGACCATTTCTTCTACATTGCCTGCCGTCGGGTCTACTACATCGTCTGCGCCGTACTGCAGAGCGTTCTTGCGGCGTTCTTCCAGAGGGTCGATGACGATTACGTGTGCGTTTGCCGTCTTGCAGACCATAGCAGCCGTCAGACCGATAGGACCGCCGCCGATGATAGCCACGTCATCCGATGCGTCCGGGCAGCAGCCGTTGCCCCATACGCCCCAGTAGCCTACATTGAACGTTTCCACCCATGCGCCTAATTCGTAGTCCCAGTCATCGGGGATCTTGTGCGTGTATGCTTCTTCGAGAATCATGTATTCACCGAAGCCGCCGGGAGAGTCCGGGCGGAAGCCGACTTCACGCATATTGAGGCAGGCAGAAGGCATTTTACCGTCTTTGCAGTTTGCACACTGGAAGCAGGGGAGAACGCAGTCGCCTACAACTTTGTCGCCGGGCTTCAAGGAAGTTACCGCGCTGCCGATTTCAGCTACCTGTCCTGCCCATTCATGTCCGGGAGTGTACGGTGCGATATCGTAGCGGCCTTCAGCCGATTTGCCTTCAAAACATTCCACGTCAGAGCCGCAGATGCCGCAGGCTTTCATCTTGATCAAAACCTGATTAGGCTGAAGTGCAGGCAGTTCTACTTCTTCGATTCTGAGGTCAAAAGGTCCGTGCATAAAAGCTTGTTTACATTTCATGATATGTATCCTCTTTTCTTTATATTCTCCAAAAATATATTTCCGTTGTAATGTGATTTTTTTAGTGCCGACGGATAATCCATAGCAGAATATCCGCCGACAGCTAAGTTTATAGAATTTTGGCAAAAACTATCCGTTGTTATCAGTATTCCAGGGTGTAGATATGACGGCCGCCCGGAACGTTCGGTCCTTTGATTACAGCTTCGATATCTTCGCGGCTGCGCTGCGTCATTTCTTCGATCGGCGGGAGGGTGCCTGCCGGATATTTTTCGATGATGTCATTGACGAGTTTTTCGAGGTAGTCGAGAGTGCGTTCAACGCCTGCGCGGGCTTTTTCTGCATCAGCGAGGCTTGCGTCGCCTATTACGCCTTCCGGCTGAGCTACACATTCCATAGCGCAGGAGCCGAAAGCATTGTACCATTTGATCGGGCCTGTGCCGCGTTCAGCAGAGTTGTTGATATGGCCCGGCGGCAGCAGCGGAGCAGCTTTCGTCTTGACAGCATCTTCCTGTTTGCAGAGTTCCGGGAACAGAGCCAGCGACCAAGACTGTTCAACTTCGTCAGCATGGATGAACGGAGTGCTGTAAGGACCGCCGTTTTCTTTCGTGTCGAGCTGTTCTTTAGCTGCATTCCAGAAGTGGCAGTAGAGGATGATGCCGGGAACCTGCCATTTTTTGCCGAAGGTGTGGATTGCCAGCGGAATTACGTAATCCTGTCCGTGGCCGTTTACGACGATGATCTTTCTAAAGCCCGTGTTCCAGAAGCCGGCGAATACATATGCCAGGTAATCGGCGAGAATCTTTTCCGGGATCATTATCGTGCCCTTCTGACCGAGGTGATGGTAAGGATGCGAGCCGTACCAGATAGGCTGTGCCACCGTGCAGCCCGTAGCCTTAGCGACCTGTTCGCAGAGGCGCGTATCGAGGTAAGTATCTTCACCGTAGGGAGCGGAAGGACCGTGGTTTTCCGTAGAGCCTACGGGAATCAGGATTACGTCGTTTTTCTTGAGGCGTTCAGCAACTTCTTTATTCGTCATGTTCTGGTAGTAAATACCGTTGCTTGCTTCCATGTTGCCGCCTTTTGCGGGAATCTGCCATTTAGTCATAATTTATTCCTCCTAAGTATATGTTTATTTTTAATTATTGCCCTATTAATTGATGCTCTGTAAGTAGCTAAGCGCGTTTTTCGCCGTCTGCTCTCGGTCTATGCCCGGCAGGCACTCAACTGACAAGTAGCCGCCGTAGCCGATTTCATCTAGCGTTTTTAAAATATCCGGGAAGGGAAGCTGTCCGCTGCCGGGATATGAGCGGGTGTTGTCCGCCAGATGGAAGTATCCCAGATGTCCTTTGCAGTACCGGATCGCCTCCAGCGGGTCGGTCTCCTCAATCATCATATGGAAGGTGTCCAGATGCGCATAGACATTTTCCAGCTTCCACTGCCTGATGAAATCCACCGTTTCCTTCGCCGTCGTGAAAATATTGACCTCGTAGCGGTTGATGACCTCCGCGTGTATCTTCACATTGCGGCTGCCGGCGTAATCTGCCAGATGCGCTAGATTCTGTGCCAGCCGGCGCAGATATTTTTCACGGCTTTTACCGGGAGGTACATTGCCCTTCGCCCAGCCGAGCACGATATCCGTGTCCAGCTTTTCCGCGATGTCGATGTACTCATACATCCCGTCCATAGCAGCCTGCATGACGTACGGCCTGTCATCTATCAGGCTGCACTGACCTTCCGTGTTGAGCCTGCCGGTTATCAGTGCCGATATCTTCACGCTCGTTTTAGCCATCTGTTCTTTGATAGCTCCGTAGTCAAACGGATCGTCCGGCCTCGCGTGAACTTCAATCGCATTGTAGCCCAGCTTGGCAGCCTTGCTGAGATTGTCCGCTATGCTGCCCGTCAGCAGAATCGGTGCTGTCTGCGGTGCTTCATCCGCCGATGACAGCGCGTATCTCCATTTCTTCATCATTCCCGCCTCCTTTCATCTATGTAGATAACATAATTTTTTAGGTATGATATTGATTTACAAGCATTTCTGATAATAAAACTAATGACATTTCACTGATATTAGTGTATATTATTTACATGACTTGCTTTGTTGTCTTTTAGGTTGTTTCCCTGTTGACAGTTATAATAATAATATACTGAAC
>CATYZV010000239.1 GCA_958415865.1 uncultured Selenomonadaceae bacterium | reverse complement strand
TTAGTGGTTAGTGATTAGTGGTTAGTGATTAGTGGTTAGTGATTAGTGGTTAGTGCTCACTGACTACTGTTTACTGATCACTGCTCACTAAATAAAGCATATTATAATAGAAGAAAAAATTAAAATTTTTTAGCTGAAAAGGTGATTTATATGAGAAAACGTGGTTTTGAAGTGGTTTCGTTTTATGCGGATAAGGGAATTGAGCTGCCTCAGCGCAAGACGCGCAAATCGGCGGGCTATGATTTGGCGGCGGCTGAAGATGTATTGGTGGAACCGGGAAAGATTGCTGTGGTGAATACGGGGATTAAAGCTTATATGCAGGATGATGAATATCTGGGCATTCATATACGCTCCAGCCTTGCTTTCAAAAAGCATTTGAGCCTCGTCAACGCTCAGGGTATAATCGATGCGGATTACTACGGCAATGATGACAATGAAGGCCATATCATGATCGGGCTGGTCAATTTCGGACGTGAGGCGGTGCAGATAACGAAGGGTATGCGCATTGCTCAGGCTATTTTTTACAAGTTTCTGACGGCAGATGACGATGTCGCAGCGGCGAAGGTGCGCCGGGGCGGTTTCGGCTCTACGGGAGAGTGATTCGGATGCCGGATGATCTCAATCTTTTTTCCATGACGGAAGCGGACGGCGCGGAACTCGCCCGCAGTTCTCAAGCAGCTGAATCTCAGAAGGATTTGACAGGCTACGCACCATTGGCAGCCCGCATGAGACCGCGCAATTTTGCGGAATTCATCGGTCAGGAGCAGATATTGGGAAAAGGAAAATTCCTGCGCCGCATGATCGAGGAAGATAAAATTCCTTCTATGATATTATACGGGCCGCCCGGCACGGGCAAGACGACGCTCGCCAAGATGATCGCGCTTATGACCAAGAGCCGTTTTGAACGGCTCAATGCCACGGTATCAGGCATAAGCGATGTGCGCAAAATCATAGACAAGGCACGCGAATACCGCCGCAATGAGAGAAGGCGCACCATCGTCTTTCTCGATGAAATCCACCGCTTCAACAAAGCACAGCAGGATGTCCTATTGCCCTACGTAGAGGACGGGCGCATCATATTGATCGGCGCGACGACGGAAAATCCCTATTTTGAAGTCAACCGCGCTCTGCTCTCGCGCGTGCGCGTCGTGGCACTGCAGCTGCTCGGCGATTTGCAGATAGTGAAGATTTTGCAGATGGCACTAAATGATGATGAACGCGGGCTGGGCAGCCGTCATTTATCCTGCGACAGCGCGGCACTGCTCTTGATAGCCCAATACGCCGGCGGCGATGCCCGCAGCGCGCTCAATGTGCTGGAACAGGCGAGTGATGCCGCTATGGAAAACGGCAATAAAATAGATGCCGATACGGTGCGCTCCATCATCAGCGAGCGGATTCAGACATACGATAAGAACGGCGACAATCACTACGATATAGTATCTGCCTTCATCAAGAGTATGCGCGGCAGCGATCCTGATGCAGCCATTCACTATCTGGCGCGGATGCTCGCCGCAGGCGAAGACCTCGATTTCATCGCGCGGCGCATTGCCATCTGCGCAGCTGAAGATGTGGGCAATGCCGACCCGCAGGCACTCGTTGTGGCAATGGCGGCAGTGCAGGCGGTGCAGTTCGTCGGGATGCCTGAAGCGCGCATACCGCTGGCTCAGGCAGTTACTTACGTGGCGTGCGCTCCCAAGAGCAATGCCAGCTATCTCGCTATAGACAAAGCCCTCGCCGATGTGCGCAGCAAGAACTGCGGCGAGGTGCCGATTCACCTGCGCGACTGCCATTACAAAGGAGCGGAAAAGCTCGGCCACGGCCGCGGCTACAAATACGCCCACGACTACCCTTACCATATCGTCAAGCAGGATTACCTGCCGGATAAGCTGCGCGGCACGAAGTACTACAATCCCACTAGCAACGGCTACGAAAAGACAATATCAGACTATCTGAAATTCTGCGACAAGCAGAAAAAGTAAATGGATAGAAAAACTTCCTTTGACAAATTCATCCTGTTTTGCTATGATATAAATCAATATCTTAGTGAGTAAGTATGAAATAAATTGAGCAGTTGTTATTCATTTTTGTATTCACTAATGACTGATGACTGATCACTAGTTACTTTTTATTGATTTCAAGAGCATCTGAAAAGTGAGGAATTTAGATATTATGAAAAAAACTGTAGCTGTAGCTATGAGCGGCGGCGTGGATAGTTCGCTGACGGCGGCAGTGCTGTTGGAACAGGGCTATAATGTGTTCGGCGTTACGATGACGCTCAGCGATGATTCCAGAGAAAAAGGCGGCTCCACGGCAATCCGCGATGCCAAGCGCGTGGCAGATGAACTGGGCATTGAACACCATGTGGCGAATTACCATGAGGGCTTCAAGCAGGATGTAATAAGCTATTTTATAAATGAATATGCCAACGGCAGAACGCCTAATCCCTGCGTCGTCTGCAACAACAAGATCAAGTTCGGCAGGCTGCTGCGCGACTGCATGGCGATGGGAGCTGACTACGTAGCTACCGGCCACTACGCCCGCAAGATAGTCGATGAAAAGACGGGCAAGCATCTTATCATCAAGGCAGTCGACAAGCATAAAGATCAGTCGTATGTGCTCTACACGCTCGACCAGTTCGCCATCTCGTATTTTCTGTTTCCAATGGGCGACCACAGCAAGACAGTAACGCGCCAGATGGCAGAAGAACGCGGACTTGTAACGGCACATAAGGCAGAAAGCCAGGAAATCTGCTTCGTGCCCAATGACGATTATAAGGCGTACCTCAAGCAGAAAGCACCGGAAATCTTCAAGCCCGGCGATATCGTCGATGTAAGCGGCAAAGTGCTCGGCCGTCATGAAGGTATACCGTTTTACACCGTCGGCCAGCGCAAAGGCCTCGGCATAGCGGCAGAGCATCCGCTCTACGTCATAGAACTCGATATGAAGAACAACCGCGTCATCGTCGGTGAAAATAAAGATGTATTCGCCAAAGGCTTGGTCGCCCGCGATATGCACTTCATCACCAAAGACAGCTTTGATGAACCGTTCACCACTTCGGCGAAGATACGTTACGGCAATAGAGAATTTACCTGCACGGTAAGCCCGCTCGACGGCGGACACAGCGCAGAAATAATCTTCGACGAACCGCAGCGCGCCGTAACTCCCGGTCAGTCAGTCGTATTCTACGACGGTGATATCCTCGTGGGCGGCGGCAGGATAGACCGCGCTCTGCGATAAAATAAAATATGATTTCTCAACGGCAAACCTGCCTGTCCTTCGGCTTTAGCTGAACGGATGGGCAGGTTTGTTTTATTTGGATATCGTGTATTTCATGTAAAATCATTATCATGTTTATGAAATTATTTATCATTATTATTG
>CATYZV010000238.1 GCA_958415865.1 uncultured Selenomonadaceae bacterium | reverse complement strand
TACCATACCTTAGCAAAAAAAATAAAGCTCCGGCAAAATCACTCAGAGCAAAATAAATGGTATACTATTATTAGAAGGAATTAGAAACTAAGTTACGGACAAGAGGTGTTACTATGAAGGATTTCAAGCTCCTGATCGAGAAAGCATATGAAGGTCAAAGCCATGCCTACGCTCCCTATTCCGGCTTTTGCGTAGGCGCGGCAGTGATGACCGGCAGCGGCAGAATCTACACGGGCTGCAACATCGAAAACGCTTCATTCGGCGCGACGAACTGCGCAGAGCGCACTGCCGTATTCAAAGCAGTCAGCGAAGGCGAAAAACACATCTCAGCTATCGCCATCGTCGGGCCTAAGGGCAAATACACTTATCCCTGCGGCATATGCCGCCAAGTCATCGCAGAATTTGCCGACGAGCACACAGCTGTCGTTCTTGCCAAAAATCCTGACGAATACATCGTAAAGACCATGGAGCAGATACTGCCCGGAGCCTTCAGCCGAGCAGACCTGCAAGAAAAATAAAATCAAATATAACGAGGTACAACCATGAAAAAATTTAAAAGAATTCACGTCATAGTAATGGACTCCGTCGGCATAGGAGCCGAACCGGATGCCGATAAATTCGGCGATGCCGGCACCAACACGCTGCTGCACATCTCACAGGCAAAAAACGGCCTGCACCTGCCCAACATGGAAAAAATGGGGCTGGGCAATATCTACAAGCTCAAAGGACTGAACATCTCCTATATGCCCTGCTACTACACCAAGATGCGCGAACACTCCTGCGGCAAGGATACCATGACAGGCCACTGGGAAATGATGGGGCTGTACATCGACAAGCCCTTCAACACCTTTCCCAATGGTTTTCCTGATGAATTAATAAAGCAGATAGAATCGTTCTCCGGCAGAAAAGTCATCGGCAACTGCACGGCAAGCGGCACAGAAATAATCAAGCAGTACGGCGAACACCAGATGAAGACAGGCGACCTAATCGTCTACACCTCCGCCGACTCCGTGCTCCAGATAGCCGCCCATGAAGAAATCATTCCCCTGCCTGAGCTTTATAAAATCTGCCAGTACTGCCGCGACATCACCAAAGAACCGCCGTATTCACTGGGACGTATAATAGCCCGTCCTTACATCGGCACGGCAGCCGACAACTTCACGCGCACAGCAAACCGCCACGACTACGCCCTGAAGCCCTTCGGTAAAACAGTCATGGACAGCCTCAAAGAAGCAAATCTCGCCTCCATAGCCATCGGCAAAATACGCGACATCTTCGACGGACAGGGCGTAACGAAAGCCATCCACACCACCTCCAACATGGACGGCGTAGATAAACTATTGCAGGTCATGGATGAAGACTTCACCGGCCTGAGCTTCACCAACCTAGTCGACTTCGATTCCAAATACGGCCACCGCCGCGACCCGATCGGCTACGGCAATGCCCTCGAAGAATTCGATGCCCGCCTCGGCGAAATCAAAGCCAAGCTCCGCCCTGACGACCTGCTGATGATCACAGCCGACCACGGCAACGACCCCACCTTCACCGGCACCGACCACACGCGCGAATACGTACCGCTCTTGATCTACGGCACCGGCCTGCAATCCTTCGGAGCACTGCCCGTGCGCCAGACCTTCAGCGACCTCGGCGCAACGATAGCCGACAACTTTGAAGTAGAGCTGCCGCCCAACGGCACCTCATTTTTAAGCAGCCTTATCTGACGAAAGGAGGCGACCCTCTATGCGCATAGTAGACATCATCGAAGCAAAACGCGACGGAGCAGAACTGTCCGCCCGGCAGATAAAATTCTTCATCAACAATTACACCAAAGGCATTATCCCCGATTATCAGGCAAGTGCCTTTGCCATGGCAGTCTACTTCCGCGGCATGACCGAACGCGAATGTGCCGACTTGACCGATGCCATGGCTCGTTCCGGCGACATCATAGACCTCTCAGCAATCGACGGCATAAAGACAGACAAACACTCCACCGGCGGTGTCGGCGACAAGACAACATTGATCGTAGCACCGCTCGCCGCCTCCGTCGGCATTCCCGTAGCCAAGATGTCGGGCAGAGGCCTAGGACACACCGGCGGCACCATCGACAAATTAGAATCTATACCCGGCTTTCAGACAGAAATCGACCGCACGAAATTCATCGACTTAGTCAACAAATACAAAATAGCCCTAGCAGGGCAGAGCGGCAATTTAACCCCGGCCGACAAAAAACTATACGCCCTGCGCGATGTAACCGGCACAGTCGAATCACTGCCGCTTATCGCCAGCTCCATAATGAGCAAAAAAATCGCCTCCGGTGCCGATGCCATCGTACTCGACGTAAAAACAGGCAGCGGCGCATTTATGCAGAACCTCGCCGATGCCGAAGCACTCGCCCAGACAATGGTGCACATCGGCACACGAGTAGGCAGACAGACCACCGCGCTGATCTCCGATATGTCCCAACCGCTCGGCCATGCCGTAGGCAACGCCTTAGAAGTCATAGAAGCCATCGAAACACTAAAAGGCAGAGGCCCTGACGACTTGACGAAGCTCTCCCTAGAACTAGCCGCCCAAATGGCATTTCTCGCCCATAAAGCCGACGATATCACCACAGCAAAAACCATACTCAAAAAATCCTTGGATAGCGGAAAAGCCCTAGCAAAATTCCGCCAGCTCATCGAAAACCAAGGCGGCGATGCCTCCGTCATCGACGACTACAACAGACTGCCCCAAGCAAAATATAAAATCAAGCTATCCGCCCGCCAAAGCGGAGTCATAACCAGCATAAACGCCCACGAAATAGGGCTTTGCGCCATGCTCCTCGGCGCAGGCCGCGCCACCAAAAACGATACCATCGACCCAGCCGTCGGCATAGTCCTGCACAAAAAAATCGGCGATGCCGTACAGACAGGCGAACCCCTGCTGACCATCTACAGCAGCAGCCAAAACATAGACGACATCAAAACAAAACTCTACAACGCCATCAAAATAGGCAGCCACGCCGACAAACCCCGGCTGATTTACAAAACCATAACCGAAAGCCCAATGAAACTAGACGGATTTCTCACAGACAAAGAACTAAAAACCTATTTTGCCATGCCGAAAAAAGACTAGAAAATCTATAGTAGATTACCGTCCACAAAAATGAAAACCACTTACAAATTGTAGGTGGTTTTTTTATACCTGTTTTCTATTACCTATAAAATATACAAGCCCATCGTCCCGGAAAAAAGACAGCAGCACCTTATGACGATATATCCTAACAACACACCTGACATCGTCTTTATAGAAAAAAAGCCATACACTGCCTTCCATTTCATCCCTAAATTCCCTTATATAATACCAGTTATTCATTTCAAACAAATATTGCAAATCATTGATCACATTATAT
>CATYZV010000237.1 GCA_958415865.1 uncultured Selenomonadaceae bacterium | reverse complement strand
ACGTCAATCCCGACGGCGACAACGTAGGCTCTACGCTGGGCCTCTACCACGCCTTAAAAGGGCTTGGCAAGCAGATGAAAATACTGCTGGATGATGACCTGCCCGACAACCTCGGCATGATGGAAGGACTGGAGCTTTACCGTAAGCCCGAAGAACTCGTCGACGACGCTGACCTTCTCATCATACTAGATGTGGACCTCGACAGAATCGGCCGCGTGCGCGACGTAGTCAAAGCACCCGTGCTCAACATCGACCACCACATCTCCAACAAAAAAATCTCCGATTACTGCTACGTCGATGCAGGCGCAGCTGCCACAGCGGAAATAATCTATCAGCTCATCAAAGAGATGGGCATTGCCTTCAGTGCCGAATGCGCCACCTGCCTCTACACGGGGCTTGCCTCCGACACAGGCTTCTTCCGCTACAGCAACACCACGCCGCGCACCCTGCGCGCTGCCGCTGAACTCGTAGAAGCAGGAGCAAAGCCCAACAGAATCTCCGAGATATTCGACCAGCGTTCATTTGCCAGCGTCAAAGCAGCCGGCAGAGCCATCGACACGATAGAACTCTGCCACGGCGGCAAAATAGCCCTGATGACCATCACCAAGGAAATCAAAGAATCAGCTGACAACACCGAAGGCTTCGTAAACTTCGCCCGCAGCATCCGCGGCGTAGACGTAGCCGTCATGATCAAATACACCGAAGACGAAGTTACGCGCGTCAGCATGCGCTCCAAAAACTCCAACGTCAGTGCCATCGCCCAGTCGATCGGAGGAGGCGGCCACATACACGCCGCAGGAGCCACCGTCTACAAAAATCTGGCTAAAGCGAGAGAAATAGTGCTAAACGCCATAATCAAGGGGATGCAGCAGAATGCCTAACGGATTTGTAAACGTACTAAAAGCACCGGGCATGAGCTCGCACGACATCGTAGGCCACCTGCGCAAAGTCTACGGCATCAAAAAAATAGGCCATGCCGGAACACTCGACCCCGCAGCAGCCGGCGTACTGCCCGTAGCCATTGGCAAAGCCACCCGCTTTCTCGAATACATGGACAACGCCGAAAAATCGTACCGCGCCGAAGTAACCTTCGGCTACGCCACCGACAGCTGCGACGACACCGGCGAAGTAATTGAACGCGCCGGCGATTTCACACTGCCCACGGCAGACGAAATCAAACAGGCACTCGAACACTTCCGCGGCGCGATAAAACAGCGTCCGCCGATGTACTCAGCCGTCATCATCAACGGAGAACGCGCCTACAAGCTAGCACGCAAAAACCTAGACGTAGAAATGCCCGAACGCGATGTCATAATCCACGACATATCCTTCGTAGAAATGACACCCACCGGCTTCATATTCGACTGCGTATGCTCCAAAGGCACATACATCCGAAGCCTCTGCCGCGACATCGGCAAAAAACTCGGACTGCCCTCCGTCATGAGCTTCCTCGTCCGCTCCCACGTAGGAGCCTTCAAGCTCCAAGATGCCTACAGCACCGAAGAAATCGGCCTTTTGCCCCACAAAGTCCTGCTGCCTATGGATTACCCCATACAGCACCTAGACAAATGCGAGCTCACAGCCGAAGACGTACAGGCTGCACAGCAGGGCAGACGTGTGCAGCTGCCGGAAAACACATCATTTGATACAGAATTTGTGCGCATCTACAACAAAGCAGACAACAGCTTCAGCGGCATCGGCAGATTCATCGCTAAGACACATGAAATAGCACCGCATAAAATGATCCTTTGAGAAAATAAATTTAAACTAAAAAAGCTCATCATTGAATATCCATCAATGATGAGCTTTTTGGCTCTATAATAAATTTTGCTGCTTTTAGCAGCCACAATATTTGACCAAAAAACTGAAATAAGAACAAAGGCACAGATACCGGCTATAATGCCTGATATCTGTGCCTTTATTATATTAGAAGGAATGATGATTTTAAGCTATTTGGGATTATTTCTTCCAAACGGTGGATTTCAGGTAAACAATCGTCCAGAATGCTGCGATGATGAGACCGGCAGGATACGTGATGGTCGTCGGAAGTCCGAAGCCTTCAGGAGCCTGGAGGATGTAGGTGAAGGTAACCATTGTCATGAAGATAGCCGGAATCATGGCGATCAGATGCTGCCAGCTGCGCGGATAGCGTTTCCAGAGGTACATAGCACCTGTCCAGAGGGCGATCATAGCGAGTGTCTGATTTGCCCAAGAGAAATAACGCCAGATGATGTCGAAGTTGATCTGAGAGAGAATGCCGCCGATAGCGAGCAGAGGAATTGCCAGATAGAGGCGTTTTACGCCGGATACCTGGTCGAGCTTGAACCAGTCAGCCAGTGTGTAGCGCGCGCTTCTGAATGCAGTATCGCCGGAGGTGATAGGGCAGGCGATAACGCCGATCATGGCGAGGATGCCGCCGAATACGCCGAGTGTGCCGAAGCATACATCGTATACAACGCCGCCGGGACCTGCCGCAGCAAGAGCAGCTCCGAGACCGCCGGTAGTTTCATAGAATGCAACGCCTGCCGCAGCCCAGATCAATGCGATGATGCCTTCTGCTACCATCGCGCCGTAGAATACGATGCGGCCGTCTTTTTCAGTGCGCATGCAGCGTGCCATAAGAGGGGACTGAGTAGCGTGGAAGCCGGAAGTTGCACCGCAGGCAACAGTGATGAACATCAGAGGCCAGATGGGCAGATCTTTCGGATGGAGGTTCTGAAGGGTCATTTCAGGCATATGCCAGCCGCCGATGATGATGCCGGCTGCTACGCCTACTGCCATGATTATGAGGCATACACCGAATACAGGGTAGATCTTGCCGATGATCTTATCGATCGGGAGCAGAGTTGCGAGGAAGTAATAGATTAGTACGACGATGAGCCAGAAGTTCGTGTCGAGCGTATCGGGAGTCAGTTTTGCCAGCAGCATTGCCGGGCCTGTCATGAATACCGTACCTACGAGCACGAGCAGGATTACGGAGAAGATGCGCATGATAGTCTTCATCTTGTCGCCGAGGTACATGCCGACGACTTCGGAGATGCTGGCACCGTTGTGGCGCAGGGAGATCATGCCGGATAAATAGTCGTGCACTGCACCGGAGAAAATAGTACCGATGACGATCCAGAAGAATACAACCGGGCCCCAGAGAGCACCTGCAATAGCACCGAAGATAGGACCGAGGCCTGCGATGTTGAGCAGCTGAATCATGAACACTTTCCATGTGGGCAGCGGTATGTAGTCGACACCGTCTTCATGTGCAATAGCAGGAGTGGGCTGATCCGTAGGCTTGAATACGCGCTCTACGAATTTGCCATAGATGAAGAAGCCCGCGATCAGGATGAATAAACAGATAAAAAATGTAATCATAAGTTCACACCTCTTTCGAGTAATTTAAATAGGGTATTATTTGTATGAATAAGTTCATTTATTCACAAAAAAGGC
>CATYZV010000236.1 GCA_958415865.1 uncultured Selenomonadaceae bacterium | reverse complement strand
ATTGCTCTTTATAGGCTATAAAACTCGCTGTGTTTAATATAAAGCAATCAGCTGTCTTTAAACTATAATCGAGCATTAGCAGTTATGCTGTTCCGCTGCAAGCGGATTAGAAACTGGATGTAGTGTAAGCGTTTTTTGCTTGTATGTTTGAGCGCAGCGAGTTTACAAGCATTGCTGAAACGGAATCCATTTTCTAAAAGCATAATTGGTACAGCGAGCCACACAGCTTCGTTTCGCGACAGGCTCTTTTTTCTTTGGTTCGTTTCTTTTTTGAGCCGGCAAAAAAGAAATGAACATATATGCTTGGTTTCCCTTTTGACCCGACAAAAGAAAAATGAACACATATCAGCTTGACAAAAATTTTTTTACTGTATATCATTTCTTTTAGCGATATTGTTAATTTGTTAACTTTATATATCAGATTAAGTATAAAAATATTGGAGTGATACTTTCATGGGAATGACAATGACAGAAAAGATTCTGGCTAAGCATGCAGGCCTGCCGGAAGTGAAGCCGGGACAGCTCATCAACTGCAAGCTTGATATGGTGCTGGCAAATGATGTTACGGCTCCTCCTGCGTTCAAGCAGTTTGAAAAGATCGGCCGTCCGGTGTTTGACAATACGAAAATCGCGCTCGTGCCTGACCATTTTACGCCGAACAAGGACATCAAATCGGCAGGGCTTTCTAAGGCTGTACGTGAATTTGCACACAAGCACAAGATTGTAAATTACTTTGAAATGGGACGCGTAGGCATTGAACACGTAATCCTGCCGGAAAAGGGTATCGTGGCTCCGGGCATGCTGACTATTGGTGCTGACTCGCACACCTGCACGTACGGTGCTGTCGGCGGCTTTTCCACGGGCGTAGGCTCCACTGACCTCGGTGTGGCTCTGGCTACGGGCGAAGCTTGGTTTAAAGTACCGGAAACGATCAAAGTTAATATCACAGGCAAGAAACCGCAGTACATCTGCGGCAAGGATGTAATGCTGACCTTGATAGGCATGATCGGCGTTGACGGTGCTCTGTATCAGGCTCTGGAATTTGCCGGTGAAGGCGTAAAAGAACTCGATATGACTGACCGCCTCACGATCGCCAATATGGCCATTGAAGCCGGTGCTAAAAACGGCATTTTCCCTGTTGATCAGATCACGCTCGATTACGTAAAAGACCGCGTAAAGAAACCGTACGACATCGTAAACGCAGATCCCGATGCTCATTATATCCGCACAGTGGAAATCAATCTGTCTGAACTGAAACCCGTCGTAGCTTTCCCGCATCTGCCGGAAAATACGCGCCCTGTAGAATCGATAAAAGAACCCATCAAGATCGATCAGGTGGTAATCGGCTCGTGCACTAACGGCCGCCTTGAAGATCTCAAAATCGCAGCTGATATCTTAAAAGACCGTCAGATTCATCCTGATGTGCGCTGCATCGTCATCCCCGGCAGCCCGAAAGTATATCTTGACGCTATGCACGCCGGCTACATCGACACTTTCATCAATGCCGGTGCTGTCGTCAGCACGCCTACCTGCGGTCCGTGTCTCGGTGCTCATATGGGCATCTTGGCAGCCGGAGAACGCTGTGTATCGACGACGAACCGCAATTTCCGCGGCCGCATGGGCCATGTAGACAGCGAAGTATATCTGGCAAGCCCTTACGTCGCTGCAGCTAGTGCCGTGCTTGGCAGGATTGCGCAGCCGTCCGATTTAAAATAATAATTTAGAGAATAGAGGTTTAAATAATGGCTGAAATATTAGAAGGCAAAGTTTGGCGCTACGGCGACAACATAGATACAGATGTAATCATTCCGGCGCGCTACCTGACATCTTTTGACCCGAAGGAATTGGCATCTCACTGCATGGTGGATATCGACGAAACTTTTGCAGTGAACGTACAGCCCGGCGACATCATGGTCGGCGGAAAAAACTTCGGCTGCGGCTCCTCGCGTGAACATGCACCTATCGCTATTAAGGCTTCAGGCATTCCTGTGGTCATCGCTGCCAGCTTCGCACGTATTTTCTATAGAAATGCTATCAATACAGGCCTGCCGCTGCTGGAAATCGGCGACGATGTAGAAAAGATCCATGCTAACGACCGCCTGCGCGTGGATATCTCCACCGGTACTATTGAAGACTTGACGACCGGCGATACTTTCCATGCTGTACCACTGCCTGGTTTCATTCAGGACATCGCCAAAGCCGGCGGCCTGATCAATTACATCAAACAGAAAGGCTGATCTTAGCTATGAGCAAGAAAATCGTCGTAATTCCCGGCGACGGCATCGGTGCAGAAATCACTGACAGTGCTGTCGCTGTACTCAAAAAAGCAGCTCAAAAACACAATTTAGAGCTTGAATTTGAATCCCATCCGGCAGGCGGAACGGCATATGACCTCTGCGGCACGCCGCTGCCCGATGAGACACTGAACGCGGCAAAAGCTGCTGATGCCGTATTATTCGGAGCTGTAGGCGGCCCGAAGTGGGATGATGTAGACCCGAATCTGCGCCCGGAAAAAGCAGTGCTCGGTCTGCGTAAAGGACTTGGCCTCTATGCCAATCTACGCCCCGTGAAGATCAACGATGCACTCGTAGAGTATTCGCCTCTTAAAGAAGAAATCGCCCGCGGCACTGATGTATTGATCGTGCGCGAACTGATCGGCGGCATCTACTTCGGCGACAAATGCGAATCCGAAATCCACAACGGCGTTGAACGCGCTTGGGATTTGGAAAACTACTCCGTGCCGGAAGTGGAACGCATCGTCAAATTCGCTATGGAAGCAGCTAAAAAACGCCGCAGCAAAGTAACTTCCGTTGACAAATCCAACGTGCTCGCTACTTCGCGCCTCTGGCGGCGCACAGCTGCTAAAGTCGCTGCCGATTATCCTGAGGTAAAGCTCGACAATCTCTACGTCGACAATTGTGCTATGCAGCTTGCCATCAATCCCAGACAGTTTGACGTAATCGTTACAGGCAATCTTTTCGGCGATATCCTCAGCGATGAAGCGGCTGTCTTGAGCGGCTCTATCGGCATGCTGCCGAGTGCCAGCATCGGCGAATCCACCAGCCTCTACGAACCGATTCACGGCTCTGCACCTGACATTGCCGGCAAAGGAATAGCCAATCCGCTGGCTACTATCCTTTCCGCTGCAATGCTGCTGCGCTACTCTCTCAATGAAAATGATGCAGCTCAGACGATTGAAGCTGCTGTAGAAAAGACATTGGCTCAGGGCTGGCGCACACCGGACCTGTATAAAGAAGGCTTTAAAAAAGCCGATACACAGACGATGACAGAAGCTGTATTGAATAATATCTGATCAGCAACTTTTGATTCATGAAAAAAATTTAATAGATAAGCGGCAAAATTTTATAATGGATTTTGCCGTTTTTTTATGCCGTATTTGTTGACAAGCATTTCCTATACAATGTATAATTTCAACTGTTAGGAC
>CATYZV010000235.1 GCA_958415865.1 uncultured Selenomonadaceae bacterium | reverse complement strand
GTCATCGACAAAACGGGCGCAGATTATCAAGGTGCACATATAAAGATGACGAACGGCGTGCCGCTCTCGCGCGGACTCGGCAGCAGTGCCACCGCGATTGTAGCAGGACTTTTCGCTGCCAATGCCTTTTTGGGCTATCCGCTGGCACAGCAGCAGATTTTTGAGATGGCGACCGCCATCGAAGGCCACCCGGACAACATCGCTCCGGCTCTGTTCGGCGGCATCACGGTCAGTGCCAATGCCTCCGGACGTTTGGAATGTGTTTCGTTCATGCCGAAATTCGACCTAAAGATGGTCGTGGCAATCCCCGACTTCTACCTGCCGACGAAGAAAGCACGTGCAGTGCTCAAGCAGGAAGTGCCGCTAAAGGACGCTATCTTTAACATCGGACACGCTGCACTGCTCATAACGGCAATGAGCCAGGGCAGAGTCGACGCGCTAAAAGGTGCCTTTGAAGACAGGCTGCACCAGCCGTACCGCGCATCACTGATACCCGGCATGGAAGATGTGTTCCGCGCGGCCGTGGACAACGGCGCACTCGGCGCAGTCATCAGCGGCGCAGGCCCGACACTCATCGCTTACACTGTAGAAAACGGCGAAGCAATCGGCAAAGCGATGATCGAAGCCTTCTCCAAGCACGATGTCCATTCCGTCTATCACGTGCTCGACATCGACAGCAAAGGTGCGTGCGAAATAAAATAATCATATAGGCAGCAAGCCAATGAAAAGAAACAGTGAAAGCTGTTTCTTTTTTTATGCAGCGATGATACTCTCTATTGACTGACATCATCAATGCTGATATACTATTAGCCGTTGGTTCTTGAAAACTTAATAATCTATATAGCTGTTTAAAACATAGCCGGTGTAATACATAGAATTTATGCCAGCAGTATACCAGTCGTATAGTAAAACAACGTGTATTATCATTTAATCAGGAGGAATTTTTATGAGCAAAACTCTATTGGTAAAAAATGTAAAACATCTTGTTACTTGCGATGCAAATGACAGACTGCTGGAGAACGTGAACGTATTTGCCAAAGACGGCGTGATCACCTACATCGGCAAGGATGAAAAAACAGCCGATACCGTTATCGACGGCTCTAATATGGCGATGTATCCGGGGCTTATCAACACCCATCACCACCTCTACCAGACCTTCAGCCGCAATCTGCCGCAGGTGCAGAATATGGAGCTGTTCAACTGGCTCAAGACGCTGTACGAAATCTGGAAGAATCTCGATGAAGACATCGTCTACTACAGCTCGCTGACCGGCTTGGGCGAGCTGCTAAAGACGGGCTGCACTACCTGCCTCGACCACCATTACGTATTCCCGCGCAACGCCGGCGACATCATGGGCGCGCAGTTCCGCGCAGCCGATAAGCTCGGCATCCGCTTCCACGCTACGAGAGGCAGCATGGACCTCAGCGTAAAAGACGGAGGCCTGCCGCCTGACAGCGTAGTGCAGGATGTCGATACGATTTTAAAAGAATCGCAGGATGCTGTAGAACGCTTCCACGATGCCGGCCGCTATGCAATGCACCGCGTTGCACTCGCACCGTGTTCGCCGTTCAGCGTCTCCAAAGAACTGCTCGTCGAATCGGCAAAGCTGGCAAGACAGCTGCACGTCCGCCTGCACACGCATGTAGCGGAAACGAAAGACGAAGAACGCTATACGCTGGAAAAATTCGGCATGCGCCCGCTCGACTATATGAAAGAAGTCGGCTGGACAGGTTCCGACGTTTGGTACGCTCACGGCATTCACTTCAATGATGAAGAAATCGCCTACCTCGCCAAGACACAGACAGGCGTAGCACACTGCCCGATCTCCAATATGAAGCTCTCCTCCGGCGTAGCCAAGATACCGCAGATGCTAAAAGCCGGCGTGCCCGTAGGCTTGGCTGTAGACGGTTCCGCCAGCAACGACGGCTCCAACCTGCTCGAAGAAATGCGCGTGGCATTCCTGCTGCACCGCTTAAATTCCAGCCAGAATGCTCCTTCCGGCTACGATATCTTAAAAATCGCCACCAACGGCAGTGCAAAGCTGCTCGGCAGAGACGATATCGGACAGATTGCCGTCGGCATGGCCGCAGATTTCTTCATGATCGACATGAGACGCATTGAACTCGTCGGCGCACAGTTCGACCCGCGCTCCATGCTCGGTACCGTCGGCTTTAAAGGCAGCGTCGATTACACCGTAGTAAACGGACAGATCGTCGTCAAAGACGGTCAGCTCGCACTTGCCGATGAAGCAGAAATCACAGCTAAAGCAAATGCTGCCGTAGAAGATTATTTAAAACGCTAATACAATTTTTGTCAGATAAAAAGGACTTGAGGCCTTCGGGCTTCAAGTCCTTTTCTCGTATAAAAATCAATGATGGCGGCTGAAACGAATAAACTGCTGGCTGTGGGTCGTTATATAGACACCGGCAAGTATGACGACTGCCCCGATGCCCTCCTGCACCGTCAGCACCTCGCCGAGGGTAAAAGCAGCGGCGGCTATACCGACCAGAGGCATCAGATTTAAAAATATAGCGGCAGAGCTTGCCCCCGCATGCTTTACTCCCACATTCCAGAACACGAGCGCACCGACACCGCCTAGCCAGATTATAAAAGCCATGGAATAGAGCACAGGCGCGTTGAACGGAGGCAGCATCAAGCCATCGGTAAACGCACCGTAAATCGCAGTGAAAATACCGCCGATGATGCCCGCCCAGGCAGTAACCGAGAATACAGACATCTTCTGCATGACCTTGACGCTCAAAAGGCAGTAGACAGCCCACATCGTCTGCGCCACAAAGAACATGATATCGCCGATATTAAACGTAGTATTTAATATCATATCAATAGAGCCGTTGCTGATAAGATACAATGTACCGGCAAGCGATATGAAAATGCCAAACCATTGCATCATATTGAGCCGCTCGCGCAAAAACAACGCCGCCAAAAAAGCCGTTACAGCAGGAGTCAGCGTAGCAATTAGCGTAGCATTCGCCACCGTCGAATACTGCAAGCCGGAAAACTGCGAGCCGTTGTTTATAGCAACGCCCGTCATCCCCATCAGTATGAGCCGTCCCCAGCAGTCAGACGGCGGCAATAGATTTTTTTCACCGAGAAGCTTCATTATAATAAATAGCGTACCGCTCAAAAAAATATAGCGAATCGAGATAAGCGAAGCCGGAGTCATCTCCGCCACAACGATCTTGACGAATATAGGCTGAATACCCCATAAAATTCCGGCAGCACTTAGCATAGCAAAGTATTTGCTGTTCAAAATATAACACACCTCCTTGACACTCCCCATGCCTAAAGGCTTAACTTGACCCATAACTTATTTTTTGTGTTAAAATCTAATAGGGATGATTATTTTTGCACAAGATATTAAAGTGAATCTATTTTATCTGCCTATGATTCTTTAGCTTCAGCAAAGGCGGCTTATAGATTTTATCTAATCTGTTAATATCTTT